>JBFWYF010000329.1:0-7608 GCA_050186685.1 Pirellulaceae bacterium | reverse complement strand
GCAGGGGCCGCCGAGGAAGAGGGCGGCAGACAACCATCTCCGCGATCCCATCGACCTCTGCGGGAGCTTTCTGTCGGCCGCGGTGACGACGAAGTGTGTCCCGCAGAGGCCGCAGGGGCCGCCGAGGAAGAGGCGGCAGGTAACCATCTCCGCGAACTCTGCGATCTCTGCGGGAGCTTTCTGTCGGCCGCGGTGACGACGAAGTTTGTCCCGCAGAGGCCGCAGGGGCCGCCGAGGAAGAGGGCGGCAGGTAACCATCTCCGCGATCTCTGCGATCTCTGCGGGAGCTTTCTGCTGACTGATTGGAGAGTGTTGAGTTCGTTTCGCGACGTCGCCATCTTGCGGGTTCTGCCTTGCGCCCGTAGACTACGCACGGACTGAAAACCCATAGAACTGCCCCCCCGACCGATTTCTGGCGTCCCTGCCCGGGTATTTCCAGAGATGCTGATTTGTTGTCCTCAGGGGGATCAGGCAGATCATGTTCGTGATCGTGCAAAGCCCCCTTAGCTCAATTGGCAGAGCATCTGACTCTTAATCAGAGGGTTGATGGTTCGAGTCCATCAGGGGGCACTTTGCCGGCTCGCCACCTCCGCAAGTGCAGTCCGACGGCCCCGATGCCGGGCTTGTCCAGCAGGCCCCTCTGCGAGGGGTATAGCTGTCTCGCGTTGAGTCACCTACTGACCGAGAATGAGGCTTAGGCCGGCCCAGAGCTTACCTTTTTTCTCTCGGACTCTCGATTCGCCGCCGGCGTTGGTGTTGCATCGAGACGCTACGTCACTGACAATTCAGGGCAGCGTTGGCGGCGATGCCGTCGGCGCGGCAATGGGTGTGACGTGCGTTCCCTTCTTTCCCTTTAGCCAAAGAGGAGCCAGTTCATGCATCGAATCTGGATACCGTCGATCGCACTGGCGGTCGCCGCGGCCGGGGTCGTGATTGCTGCCGAAGTGCAATCAGGCCTGCAGGTCGGCGATGCCGCCGGTGCGTTCAACGTTAAAGACATTACGGGCCCTAACAAGGGCAAATCGCTCTGCTATCGCTGAGCGTACGGATCGCGTCCGGTCGTGAGCATCTTCGCTCGCGAAATCACGGACAACTTGGCCAGTTTGGTCAAGCGAGTTGATGAGCAGGTTGGTAAGAATTCTGACAAGCAAATGAAGGCCTTTGTCGTGCTCCTCGCTGAGGATGCCGACGCCGCGGCTCCCAAACTCGAGGAGTTGGCGAAGAAGCAGGGCATCAAGAATGTCCCGCTGACCATCTTTGACGGCGCTGCAGGCCCGCCGAGCTACAAGATTGCCAAAGACGCGGAAGTCACGGTGCTTCTGTGGCGTGGGCAGTCCGTCAAGGCCAATCACGCCTTTCCCAAGGGCGAGTTGGACCAGCAAGGTACGCAGGCGATCATCGCCGACGTGCCCAAGATTCTCGAGTAGTTTTGCGTAACGCCCATTGCCTGAAGCTTCAGGCCCGTCCTGCAGCGTAGCGGGACGGGCCTTTCTTCTTTCCGCGAGCGATGATTCATGCGCAGGACGTTGACGTGGTTGACGTTGAGCCTCGCCACTGCGGCTTGCACCGTGCGGGCCGGCGACAGCAACAGCCTTATGGATGTCTCACGCGATGGAACGCTGCTCGCCTGCGCCAACCGCGACAGCGGCACAGTGACAATCGTCGATCTAGGGACGAATGCCAAGCGGAGCGAGATAGCCGTGGGCCGACATCCCGAGGGCGTCAGCTTTGTCGGTGGCGGCCACCATCTTGCCGTCGCGGTGTACGACGAGGACCAAGTCGTCTTGTTGGATGCCGATCGGGGTGCGATCACTCGGCGCATCGACGTCTTCGACGAGCCGTACGGTGTGGTCAGCCGTGCTGATGGTGGGCGGCTCTATGTCACGCTCGACTACCCTGGCCAGGTTATCGAGATCGATCCGGCTGCGGGGGCCATTGTGCGGGTGATGGAGGCCGGCGAGTTCGCTCGAGGCCTGGCCATCGCCCCCGACGAGAAGCAGCTCTTCGTGACGCAGTACTACACCGGGACATTGCTGTCGTTGGATTTGGACCAGGGAATGGTTGCCGATCGATGGCCTGGCATCAGCAACGACAATCTCGCGCGGCAAGTTGCGGTTCACCCCACGCGGACCAAGGCTTACCTGCCGCATATCCGGTCTCGGGTCACCGCCGTCCATGGCGAAGGCTCGATCTTTCCCTATGTCTCCGTCGTCGACACGGTTGCCGGCGAAGGGGCGCGGCGAACTCGCATTCCCATGGATGCCTTTCTGGCCAATGTCGTGACGGCGAATCCATGGGAGGCGGCGATCTCGGCCGATGGTCGGCAGTTCTACGTCGTATTCGCCGGGACGGACGACATGTTCGCCTGCGAGGTCGTCGACGATAATTATCGCGAAATCGCCTTCCGTCAGCTCATTCGTCTGGGCCGCAATCCGCGCGCGGTACGTATCGCGCCGGATGGCCAGACGTGCTACGTCTACAACGCGCTCGACTTTTCGGTCGTGGCCTACGACACTCGCACGCTTAAGCCACGGGCGACGATTCCTGTTACCAGCAACCCGCTGGGTGAAGAAATGTTACGCGGCAAGGTACTGTTCTACTCAGCGCAACAGCCGATGGTCGGTCGTCGCTGGATCAGTTGCGCGAGCTGCCATCCGGACGGCCAGCAGGATGGCCGTACCTGGCATAACCCTGAAGGCCTGAGAAACACGCAGTGGCTGGCAGGACTCGCTTGGACGCATCCCATCCACTGGTCGGCGGATCGCGACGAAGTGCAGGATTTCGAGCACACGATCCGCGGTCCGCTCATGCAAGGTCGGGGCCTGATCCGGGGCGAGGTTCAGCCGGCCCTGGCGGCTCCCAACCAAGGGCTGTCCGCCGACCTCGATGCACTCGCGGCGTATACCAATTCGCATCGGTGGCCGCTTAGCCCGTACGCGAAACAGGGGCTCAGTGCCGCGGCGGAACGCGGCAAGTCGACCTTCTTCTCCCAGGAAACCCAGTGCGCCAGGTGCCATCCCGGCCCCTTGTATTCCGATTCGACGGTTAAGTCGCCACCAATGCATGATGTAGGAACGGGCACCGAGGATCCGGAGGAAAAGCTCGGACCGCAGTACGATACCCCGACACTGCTGGGAGTCTATCGCACCGCGCCGTACCTGCATCATGGAAAGGCAGCGACCTTGACCGAGGTCCTGACGACCAGGAATCACGGCGATCGGCACGGGAAAACGAGTCATCTGTCCGCGAGCCAGATTGACGATCTTGTCGAGTTCCTGAGATCACTGCCCTATGAAGATCCTGACGCAGCGGCCACGGCGGCAGGTCTGACCAGGATCGAACGCTGAATGCCGCACTCGGAGAAGTCTCTCATGTTCCGATACAGCGCGACTTATGCCGGACTGCTGATGCTGGTGGCGGGATGTCATGCCGAGCGGCCGCCATCGGCTCCGGTAGTGCAGGTTCGTCAGGCGTCGTGGAGTGAAACCGAGCAGCTGATCGCCCGTCACAAAGGCAAGGTGGTGATCGTCGATGTCTGGTCCACCTGGTGCGCGCCTTGTGTGAAGGAGTTTCCTGGACTTGTCGCGCTGCAACGCCAATACGGCGACCAGGTCGCCTGCATATCGCTCAACTGCAACTACACGGGTGCGTCCGGCGAGGACCCCGGATCCGCCCGTGCGCAGATCGAAGAGTTTCTGGTTAAACAAGGCGCAACCTTCGACAACGTGATTTGCACGGATTCCGACGAGCAATTGTTTCAAACGCTGGAGACTGCTGCCGTCCCCGTGGTCCGCGTTTACGATCGCCAGGGACAACTGCGTAAACAGTTTGACAACGACGAGAATGAGTACGGCGAGCAGGGATTCAGCTACGAGCAGCAGATCGCACCTCTCGTGGCCACCCTGGTGCAAGAGTAAGCCGATCCGCTGGGCCGCAACTTCTCTGACGTGCCCCGGATGATCGCGGAAGCGGACCTGGACGCAGTCCGGAATGGCTGCGCACTCCGCACGTCACATGGCCGTTTGCCCTCCCCTGATCGAACGTGCCAGTAGTCCAGCCGGTTGCACCTATCTCAGTCGCGGCAGTTGTGACACAGCCCGTCTATTCGCTTTACTGCCCGTCGGGCTCGGCGAGGGACGCGGCAATGGTCTGGAAAAACCGCGCCGTCCATTCGCTGCTGCGCGGCCCCGAGTGCTTCCGGATTTGGGTGACCACCAATTGCTGTTCCGGATCGATCAGAAAAATGCATCCGGAGAACGAACCGTGCCCGAGCGTCTGGGGGCTGAACAATAAGTCCTCCGGCTTTCGCGATCCCGGCGGAGTGCCGGGTTTCTGGTGTCGGACCCAATGCAGGCCAAGTCCTTCGTCCGTCACTCCTGGCCGTTCGGATACCTGCAGCGGCTGGGGCAAGAGTTGGGCGAAGGTCTCCGGCGATATGTACTCCGCCTCTCCATAACTGCCGCGGTTCGCCACCCACTGCGCCAGCACCCCCAGTTCCCAGGCCGTGAATTCGCCATCCGAACTCGCGTTGCCCATCGGCACTTCGCCGAAACCGAGCGGTTCAAACAGGTATTCGTGATAAAGGCGCACCGCACTGCGGCCCGCCATCAACTCCATGGCTTTCGCGGCCAGTTCAAATCCGAGACCGCTGTAGGCATACCGCGCCTGCGGTTCATTGACGTCGATCGCATTCAGCACCACGTTCTCCAAGTGCGGATGGCGCATGCCGCCCAGTTCGCCGTGGCCGACGAGCCCGCTGGTGTGGTTGAGCAGTTGCCGGAACGTCGGCACATGAGGATCGTTCTGGGGATAGTCGGGAAAGACGCTCGCCACGGACTCGTCCCAGCCTGCTCGGCCAGCATCCACAAATCGGCTGAACAGCAAAGCCGTAACCGTCTTCGTGATGGATGCTACCCAGCAGCGGTAGTCGCGATCGATCGGCCTTCCGCTCTTGTCACGGCCATACGCGGCATGGGCGACGATGACGCCTCGCCTTGCCACCAAGGTTACAAACGGCTCGCCGGTATCGTCGGCCCAGGCCTGGCAAACCTCGTCGATCCTCTGTCGAGCATCCGACCGCATACCTGCTTGTTCGCAGGTTCCTGGGCGCAGCACCGTGGCAGGAGCACTGCGTCGGCGAGGCGGTGGCAAGGGGCGCGCGCGATCCTGCCGATTCTGCAGCTTCAGTTTGAGGGCCAGGTGATAATCGTTGTGCAGCACTGCGGCCGATTCGAGATACCGAGCCGGACGCCCCAGCGGCGAGAACTCGGCCAAACCTGCCAGCAGGATTGCACACGATTCGCTGTCGCGGATCGCTCCGATTAGAGCCTCATTCGCGAGCCGGTAAATCTCCGCCTCGTGTTCGCGCAATACCAGTGGCGCGTGGGGACCGGGAAATCGCGGCAATGCGACGGTCAGGTCCGGCACGAAACTCGACTGGAGATCCTTGGGCAGGCCGTAGAACGTGAACGATCGGCGCAGCGGTGTCCCATTGGGTGCCGTCCCTTCGATCCAGGCGTGCCAACGCCCTGCTTCGTTCGGCGATGGATGCTCTTCCAAACGCGCATTGAACCAACGCACAAGCAAGCGGGGATCTGCGCCGAGTTCCTGGATCATCTGGACGTCGCGCCACACGATCCGTGGAGTTTCGCCGGGGAGAAAAACCCAGGACCCCGGCTGAGCCGTCATCAGCTGTTGACGCTGAAACCGTTGCCGCTGCTCCTGCCGGGCTTGCAAATCCCCTGCAGATTGCGGTGAATCCTGGGCGAGCACCCACGACACCGGCAGTGCGGTGAGCAACCAGAACGTCCATCGTCGACCGGTCGTCATGTGTCTAATCTAACCTCCGCTATCCCTGGATCCGAGGCTTGCAGAGGACGTGCGTCGACATCGAATTCTTCTTGACGCCAGGCCCCTGCGACTCGGTTCAAGGGCGCAGCGCTTCGGCGGCCAACTGGTGGAAGTCGCCGCGAAGGTCGGAACCATCGCTGTTGCCGAAGTTTACCCGCTGGATCATGAGCACGTAGATCGTCTTCGTGCGCGGATCGACCCAACCCTGAGTACCGAAGGCACCGCCATGACCGTAGGTCCCTGGAGACAGGGAGGCCGTGACGCCCTGTGGCTCGCGGATTACGCACCAGCCCAGCCCCCAGCCGTTTCCCGGGGTAAAGCCGGTAACGAGATCGCCAGTCTGGATGCTGGTCATCTGGCTGACGGTCGATTGGGACATGATCCGCCGCCCTTCGTACTGACCGCCGTCCAGCACCATCTGATAGAAACGTGCCATGTCGGTGGCGGTCGAGAAAAGGCCGCCCGACGGGTTGGGAGCCCGGCTCTTCGACAGGTCGACGATCCAGTGCTGGCCGGGTACCAGCGAGCGCTTATCGGCGCTCGGCTGATACAGTCGCGCCAAGCGAGCTTGTTGGGCGGCGGTCGGCACAAACGTGGTGTCGGACATGTTCAGGGGGTCAAACAGCCGCTCCTGCAAGAACCGCTCGAACGGCATGCCCGAAACGACTTCGATGATCCTGCCAGCCACGTTCAGACCCGGACTGTACTGCCATTTCGTGCCGGGTTCGAACGACAGCTTTCGCGCGACCAGTTCCTCGGCCGTCTCCCGCAATGTTCCCTGGCATTGCTGGTCGCCGCCCAGCCCGGATGTGTGCGTGAGCACGTCACGAATCGTCATTTCACGCTGTGGCGGGCCGGAGGCCAGCATCATCTGCTTGAACTCGGGAATATACTTCGACACGGGGTCCTCGACGGACAACTGGCCTGCATCCTGCAGCATCATCAGTGCAGTCGCCGTGATCGGCTTGGTCATCGAAGCCACGGCAAACAGGGCATCGGTCTGCATGGGCCGCTTTGCGTCGATATCGGCGAGCCCGACGGCGGAAAGATGCACGACCTTGCCGTGGCGTGCTACGAGCGTCACCGCACCGGATATTTCGGGAGCTGATACCGCAGTTCGCATCCGGTCCGAGATCGGTGTGATTTCAGAAGCTGTGCCGCGCGTGACGGCCAACGAGCTCAAGAGCAGCAGTCCACAAAGCCAAATGGGTAAGCGTCGCGTCATGTAGGATTCTCCACGGGCAGCCAAAAGCGTCCTGTCCGCTGCGTACTATATGTCGTGCCGACTTTACGGGCGACACGGGGGAGGTAGGAGTTTCCCGCAGAGGCCGCTGAGACCGCGGGGGTCGCTCGTCCGCAATCCCACCTCAGCGCCCCCTGCGGCCTCTGCGGGATACCCCTGCTCCTCTGACCAAGGTCTCCATTTCCACGCATCGGCTCATCCGGTACAAACGCAAGCGCGCGGCACGCTTAAACGACGCCCCCTCGTTTTCTGTCGGAAGACTTTCCCGAGCACGAAGTAGGTGAAGTCATGCAGATTGCTGTGACGTGTCGATCGCCAGGATGGGCCGTGCTGTTGTGTCTGCTTTCCTCGGCGGTCAATGCCGCAGCGGAGAAATCCAGCGAACCGCGGGATGAGGAAACGATGCGACTGCAGGGTCGATTCGAGCGGTCGTTCAGCAACCCTGCGGGCACGGTGTTCCGGGTCGTCAAGGAGGTGGAAGGGAACCGATCTGTCGTGACGACCTACGATGATAT
>JBFWYF010000328.1:0-7633 GCA_050186685.1 Pirellulaceae bacterium | reverse complement strand
GTTCGACCGGCGCCATGACGTATATCCGCGAACCGGTGGGTTCCGACAGGATTTTGTCCAGGATCTGGTCGACGGTTTGCGTGCCGATCGGCACGTCGCAGCTGGGGCAATGCGGTTGGCCGAGCCGCGCATACAGCACGCGCAGGTAGTCGTAGATCTCCGTGACGGTGCCCACGGTGCTGCGCGGTGTGTTGCCGAGGTTCTTCTGTTCAATTGCGATCGCCGGTGACAGTCCGTCGATGTGATCCAGCTGCGGCTTTTGCATCTGGCTGACGAACTGCCGGGCATACGCGCTCAGGCTTTCCACGTACCGGCGCTGCCCTTCGGCGTAGATCGTATCCATGGCCAGCGAGCTTTTACCGGACCCGCTGGGACCGCAAAATACGGTCATCTCATCTCGGGCGATGGACACGTCGACGTGCTTGAGATTGTGCTGACTCGCCCCACGTACGACGAGATCTGTCTTTAGGGTGCGGTTCTCGTTCGCCATTCGCCGCGCCGGACGCCGGCCGGTACGCCGCCCAGCCGGTCGGGCGACGTACCGTTGCAGTTCCCGGCCGGTATGAGAAGCCTCGATGCGCGCGACCTCCTCGGGTGTCCCCACGGCGACGACGCGTCCCCCAGCGGCGCCCCCTTCCGGGCCGAGATCGATCAGCCAATCGGCGGTCTTGATGACATCTAGATTGTGTTCGACGACCAGGACGGTGTTCCCCGCATCGACGAAATCGTGCAGCACCTTGAGCAGCAGCTTAATGTCCGCAAAGTGCAGCCCGGTCGTCGGCTCGTCGAGCAGGTACAAAGTTCGTCCCGTGCTGCGTTTGACCAGCTCGCGGGCCAGCTTAATCCGTTGCGCTTCGCCCCCCGACAAGGTCGGCGAGGGTTGCCCCAATTTCACGTAGTCCAGTCCGACGTCGTGCAGCGTCTGTAACTTGTGCCGGACGTGCGGCACGTTCTCGAACAGCTCGAGCAGCTGCTGGATATCCATCTCCAGCACCTCGGCGATCGACGTCTCCTTGAACTTGACTTGCAGCGTCTCGCGGTTGTAGCGGTGCCCGTTGCAAACTGGACACGTGACCCACACGTCGGCGAGAAAGTCCATCTCGAGCCGATTCGAACCGTTTCCTTCACATGCTTCGCAGCGTCCTCCCGCGACGTTGAAGCTGAAGCGACCGGGTTCGTAGCCGCGCATTTTGGCCGCCGGCAAGGTCGCGAACAGCTGCCGGATATCGTCGAATACCCTGATGTAGGTCCCGGGATTCGAGCGAGGCGTACGGCCGATCGGCGACTGGTCGATCGCGATCATCTTGTCGAGGTGTTCCAGTCCCACGAGCCGATCGTAGTGCCCCGGCACTCCCTCGCCACCGTTCAGATCCCGCAGCAGGGACTGCACGAGGATATCGTTCACCAGGGAACTCTTGCCGGATCCCGAGACGCCCGTCACACAGACGAAGGCGCCGAGCGGTATTTCGACGTCGATGCCTTGCAGGTTATTGTGGCGGGCACCGAGGACACGCAGCCGTTTGTCACCGATCGGGCGCCGCTGGGGCGGCACCGCGATCGATTCGGTGCCGCTCAGGTAGCGGCCGGTCAGGCTGCGCGGCTCCGTCATGATCGCCGCGGCCGGGCCACTGGCCACCACCTCGCCGCCGCGCACACCCGGCCCGGGCCCGAAGTCGATCAGGTGGTCGGCCGCCCGCATCGTGTCCTCGTCATGCTCGACAACCACCACCGTATTGCCCATGTCTCGCAGACGCTGGAGCGTCGCGAGCAGCCGGTTGTTGTCGCGCGGATGAAGCCCAATCGAGGGTTCATCCAGAATGTACAATACGCCAACCAATCCCGAACCGATCTGCCCGGCGAGCCGGATCCGCTGAGTCTCGCCTCCGGAGAGCGTCGGGGCCGTGCGGTCGAGCGTGAGGTAGTCGAGCCCCACGTTCATCAGGAATCCAAGCCGTGCCCGGATCTCCTTCAGCACTTCGGTGGCAATCACCGTCCGCGTGGCATCTAACTGCAGCGCGGAAAAGAAGTCGACCGCCTCGGCAATCGATAGCTGGCACACCTGCGGAAGCGAGCGGGCGGCATCGGGACCGAACCGACCATGCGTCGTCGTGATTCGAACGAATCGTGCCTGATCGTTCAGCCGCTCGCCGTGGCAGCGCTGGCAGCTGACGGTCCGCATGTATTTCTCGAGCTGCCGCCGCTGAGGCACGCTCTTACTCGCTCGATAGCGCCCCAGCAGATCGGGGATGACGCCGCCCCATTTGCCGCCATACTTGATCGGCGAGGCACCTGCTCGCCAGGTAAACGTGATATGCTGGTCGCCCGTGCCAGACAGCCAGACGTCCCGTTGTTCCGCAGTCAACTCGCGCCAGGGTGTTTCCAGCAGCGTTCCCTGCGGCCAGTTACGAAGCCGTTCGATTGTGTCGGCCACGCCTTGATAGATGTGCCGCCGCCAGCGTCCCAGCTCTTTCCACGGTCCAACGAGCTCGATGCATCCGTCCTGAAACGACAGCTCGGTTTGCGGGATGAGTAAGTCCGGGTCGAAGGAATACAGTTCGCCGAGCCCGTCACATTGCAGGCACATGCCCTGGGGGCTGTTGAAGCTGAATAGCTGCGGACTCGGCGGTTCGAAGCTGATCCCACAGTCCGCGCAGGCATAGTCGACAGAAAACACAATGTCGCCGTCCCGAGCGGCACCGCGCCGAGTAGGCCGGGCACCATAGTTCTCGTCCCCCGCCTGCTCCGGATTCACGACCGGCGCGGCGTCCGAGTCCGCCGTCTCCAGAATGAGCGTGCCTTTGCCCAGCTTAAGTGCCAGGTCGACCGCTTCGGCCAGCCGTGACCGCAATTGCGGCCGCGCCTGCAGCCGGTCGATCACCACTTCGATGTCATGCCGCATCTGGCGGTCGAGTTTCAGGTTGTCGCTGAGCGACACGGCCTGGCCGTCGACGCGCGCCCGGACAAATCCCTGCTTCAACAGGTCGACGAACAGATCTCGGTACTCCCCTTTCTGTCGGCGGATGATGGGGGCGAGCACCGAGAAACGCGTGTCGGCGGGCATCTGCAGGATGCGGGCGATGATCTGTTCTCGCGTCTGCGCGGCAATCTCCCGTCCGCAGCGCGGACAGTGTCCCTGCCCTACCCGCGCGAATAGCACCCGCAGATAGTCGTAGATTTCGGTCACGGTTCCCACGGTGGACCGGGGATTCGTGCCGGTGGACTTCTGCGAAATCGAAATCGACGGACTCAAGCCGCCAATGTAGTCGACCTCGGGTTTGGGCATCTGCCCGAGGAATTGGCGAGCGAACGTCGAGAGACTCTCGACGTAACGCCGCTGACCCTCCGCGTATACCGTATCGAACGCCAGTGAGCTCTTGCCGGATCCGCTGACACCCGTCAGGCAGATCAGCTTGTTGCGAGGAAGTGTGACGTCGACGCTGCGCAGATTATGCTCGCGCGCGCCTTTGATCAGGATGTCCGAAACTGGCATGGCAATCCGTTCCGTGGCGGTCTATCCCTGACGCTGCACGAGGCGCTGGTAGAGTTCGGGATGGCGATCGGCAAAACGATCGATGATGTGCTTGTCGGGAACCCGCACAATGCGCTTGCGGCGGGCGTCGGCCAAGTCGATGTCGGCCAGCAGGATTGTCTCCCGAGTATGCTCCGCGACGGCTAGCGGGTTGCCGTGCGTATCGCAGATCTTGCTCTTGCCGATAAACGGGAAGCCACGTTCGGTTCCGACTCGGTTCACGGCGACGAAAAAGACCTTGTTCTCCAGGGCACGCGTATTAATGACATAATCCGCCGTGCACTCGGCGCCAGGCGGCCAGTTCGTCGGCAAGCAGATCACGTCCGCGCCGTCGAGAGCCATGATCCGAGCCGCTTCGGGAAAGGCCCCGTCGTAGCATATGTTCATACCAACGCGCGCGCTGCCCGCCGCAAAGACCCCAAAGCCCTGGTCACCCGATGTCGTGAACCGGTCCACGCCAAGGTACGGCAGGTGGACTTTGCGGTACTTCCCCGCCACCCCGTCCGGGCCGATCAGGACCGCCGTGTTGAACAGCCGCTCGCCATCCTTTTCCAACAGGCCGACGACGGTAAAGCACGCGTGCCGCCGGCAGGCTGCGGTCAATCGGTCACAAGCGGGACCGGGGACCGTTTCGGCAAAGGGCCAGGCCTCGTCCTTGCTGTCGAAGCAGTATCCCGTCACACAGCACTCCGGGAACACCACGAGCCCGGCCCCCGCTGCGGCGGCCTCGCCGAGAAAGCCCTCGATCCGTTCCAGGTTGCGGGGCTTGTCGGCTAGCGCGATGTCCATCTGGACGGCGGCAAGCTTCAGCGGCAGGGGTGTTGCTGACGGCGGTGTTGTTGACGGCGATGTTAATGGACGTGGATCGGTCATGAATCGGCAGTACCCTTTCTCACAAGGTAATCGTACGGCGGCCGGCCGCGGTGGGGGAAGCCGGCTGCAGCCCGGTGATGGTCTGGGCGTCGGGACGGTCTCGCCCGATTTTCACCGTGTGGGGCCCCGGGCGATAGACACGCGGCTGGAACGAGCCCGCGGGCGTACGCACGGTATACAGGATCTCGCCGCTCGTTTCGTCCACGACCTGCACGACGGCGCTGCCCCCACCCGCGATAACCAGTTCCGGCAGGTAACCGGCCACTCGGCGGCCGTCATTCGCGTCCATGGCCACGGTAATCGGCCATCCGGGAAACTGGCCCGCCGCACCCTGGCGGACATCGCTGAACCGTGGCCAGCACTCGAACGTGACAGCCCGGCGCGACTTGTGGAAACGCGCGATGCCGTAGCCGTCGGCTCGCTGCTTTTCATCCTCGACATCTTGAGGGTTCGCGTACGCCAGCATGGAGAGCTTGTTGCCCAGCCCGTCGTGGTAATCGCCTGTCCAGGGAAGCGGACTACCCGGGACGGGGTTCGCCCCCGGCCGTTCGTCCAACGGATGCCACCACCGCCGGTAGATCGTATTGACGATCGCGGGGCTTGTGAATCCGTAGGGACCGTCGCCGAAATCGTGGATCCCGTGGCGCACGACCGCCGCCAGATGCTGGTCGCCGCACAAATGGACGGCCCAGGCCTGCCGAATCAACTCCAACGCTCGATTCCGGGGAGTTTGGGGCCAGCCGTTGCAATCCAAGTCTGCCAGCAGCCGGTTGTCGGCCGTCCCGTGCAAGTGCACGGCACCGCAAAACGCCGTCTGAGACAACACGGCCTTCATCTGGGCCCCGGTCCAATCACGGCTCCATTCCGCGAGAAATCTTTCTTGTCTCGGCCCTAACAGCTGCAGGCCCGGCAAGTCGATGCTGCGCGGGTCGTAGCTCGGATCGTTGATGTGATCGGGACGGGGGCCCATCGACGGGATTTTCCCGGCCGGCCCCGTCTTGAACTTGCGATCCTCCAGAATTGCGAAGTCGACGCCGCCCAAGGTGAGGCGGGTGAAGTAGACGCCGATCCCGCGCGCCACTGGCTCGGGATCCACCGGGTCGGGCAAGTGCCACGACTGCTGCCGCTGGACCTGATTCACGTAAGCGACTGGATAGCGGTAGCCGCCGTCGGCATCGCCCGGGATCTTCGACTGCTTGCCTCCCTCCCCCCACACATTCCCGTGCCCCACGTCGTGGTCGTCCGGAATACAGATGGTGGGGCGATCGCGGATCACATCGCGAAACTGCAGCCCGAATTCGATCCAGCCCGCGGTATGCTCCGTGTGGCGGTACGTCTGGTCACCGCCGAAGAACAGCAGGTCCGGATCCTGAGCTCGGAGGTTCGCGACGATTTCGGTGCGCGGTCCCGTCGTGCGGCTGGAGTTACACGACAGGTTGGCCACGACGATCTCGTCTTTCTCGACCGGATCGCGGCGGATCAGCCCTTCGAAGACGGCCTCGGCTCCGTGCCGCACACGGTACATCGCGCTCTGGGCGCTGTCCCACGGTTCGATGCGAAAGTGAGCATCCCACCCCGGATAGTGCACTTCGGCTCGGGCAACTTCCTGCCATTGGCCCTCCCGCTGCAATTCGAGCCGCGCGATCCGCTCCTCGCCGGGCTTCAGCGGGAACAGCTGGGCCGTAATCTTCAGCACACCGCGGTGATGTGTATACAGCGCGAAAGCCACGACCTGGTCGCGGGGCACGTCCATGGAAGGGGCCGCTGCTCCACCACCCCCTTTGGCCTTGGCCTTTTTCGCTTTGTTCTTGCCCTTCGCCGTCCCCGCCTTGGCCGGATCGGGAGCACTCGCCACCGGCGAAGACCCAGCCGCTCCCTTGGTCCACCAGTCGCCCGTGGTCAGCGACTCCAACTCAGGGAATTCCGCACCAAACGGTTGCGGCGCGTTCTGAGCCGTCAAGGACCCCGGTACCACGGCCAGGGTGCCCAGTCCGGCGGCCGTCGCATTGATCGCCGTGCGGCGCGTAATTTTCATGTCTTCGCCTTTCGCTTCTTCTTCTTCTTCTTGGCTTGGGAGGGTGCCTTCGTTCCGCGGTTGGCCGCCTCACGCTCCTGACTCGCGACAAAAGCCTCGCGCACCTCCGCGTTGTCCCGCTGTCGAAACACCGCGAGCATCGGGTCCGCGGTCTCGTTCATCCAGCCTTCTAACAAGCCCCGCAGTCGATCCAACTCGGTCCGGTATTCCTCGTTAACGACCAGATTCTCCAGGCAATCCGGGTCGCGCTCGACATCGTAGAGTTCTTCGATGACGCGATGCTGATACAGACGGTGGCGGGCGGCGAGGCGAGGATCGGTGCGGGCCAGTTCGGCCAGACGCCGATACGTCGGCGTTCCCGTCGTGGCCGTGGCCATGATGCGTTCGCCGTTTGACCACGGATTGAAAACATACAAGAACTTCCTCGTCTGGATCGCCCGCATCGGCTCCCGGGATCCCCCGGAGTTTTCGTTGTATTCTTTGATCACCCAGTCGCGTCCCGGCAGCGATTCCCCTCGCAGCAGCGGCGCGAATGACCGCCCGTCCATGCGGCCGGGATGCGTGACGCCCGTCAACTCCAGCAGTGTGGGGAGCAGATCCACGGCCGAAACCAGGTGATTGTGGTCGCGCGAGCCCGCGACCGTGACGCCGGGGACAATCACACAGAGCGGCGTGTGCGTACTATGGTGGTACAACTGCGTCTTGGCGAACGGCAAGGGCATGCCATGATCGGACAGGAACACGATGATGGTCTGGTCGCGCTGGCCCGACGCGTCGAGAGCCGCCAGGATTTCACCCACACAATCGTCCGCGCGCCGCACGCTGGAATAATAGTGCGACAATTCCTTGCGGACGACCGGATCGTCGAACAGGAAACCCGGTACCGGCACTTCATCCGGATGGAACACACGAGTCGGGACATTCTCGTCGGGAACCGTCACGCCGCGCGGTCCTTCCGCGTAAAACGGCTTGTGCGGATCCGCCACGTTGATCACAAGACAAAAGGGCTTCTGCGCGGCCTGGGCGGCGCGAATGCTTTGGGCCACTCCTGCCCCATAGGAGGCCGCCGCCTTGACGTCCCGTTTCCGGCCCGCCGGATCCACGTCCAGGTTCAGATCCCACGCCGGATAAGGATGGTAGGGGGTCGAGTGGTTCACTTTGTGCTGAATCGCCGTGAAATAGCCGGCATCTTGCAT
>JBFWYF010000327.1:0-7644 GCA_050186685.1 Pirellulaceae bacterium | reverse complement strand
CACCGGATCGACAGAATGCAGCAGCCGCACGCCCTCGAGCGACCCGACGGCGATGGTCAGCCGGAATGTTGCCCCTTGTCCCGGTACGCTCGTAACCGAAATGGTCCCGCCCAACATCTCGGCGAGCTGCTTGCTGATCACCAGCCCCAGTCCGGTGCCGCCGTAATCGCGTCGCGTATACGGCGTCGCCTGCATGAACGGCTGAAAAATACGGTCCCGCTGCTCCGGCGTCAGTCCGATGCCCGTGTCCCGCACCTCAAACAGCAGATGGGGGTCGTCCGACCCGCTTTCCAACAGTTTCACCGCGACTTCCACTCGCCCGTGGTCTGTAAACTTGATGGCATTACTGACCAAGTTGATCAGAATCTGCCGCAGGCGAGTCGGATCGGTATGGACGGTTTCCGGTACCGGGCCATCAATCGTAAATACCAGGGGAAACCCCTTCTTGTCCGCCCGCACCGACAGCAGCGATATCACTTCCGCCGCAACTTGAGTGGCCGAACAACGGTAACGTTCCACGTCCAGCCGGCCAGCCTCCGCCTTGGATAAGTCGAGGATGTCGTTGATCAGGTCCAGCAAATACTCGGCGTTCCGCTTGATCGTGCGAATGGCTTCGATGCGGTGGGCTGGGGCGCGCTCGATGTCGCCCTCCAGATAAAGGATGTCCGCGAATCCCAGAATCGCGGTCATCGGCGTCCGAATCTCGTGACTCATCCTCGCGAGAAATGCGGATTTATTGGCGTTTGCCAGTTCCGCGTGCTCACGCTCGGCCCGAATACGCGACTGCAGATTTCGTACGCGCAGCGCATTGCGGACCCGCGCGCGAACTACGGACGCGGAAAACGGCTTGGGCACAAAATCGGTCGCTCCCAGCTCGAGCGCCGCCACAACCTTGTCATCCCGTCCGCTCTCCGAGATCATAATCACGGCCGTCGCGCGCGTCCGATCATGCTCTTTGGTTTTCAACAATAGCTCGACGCCGTCCATGTCCGGCAAGGTTTGATCCAGGAGCACGACGTCGGGCAGCTCCGCCACAATCTGCGCATAGCCGTTCAGCCCATCCGTGGCTTGCAATACGTCGTAGCCATCCAGTTCCAGGCTTGACTGCAGGTAGTGGCGGATTTCATCACTTCGGTCAACGACGAGTATTTTTGCGGACATCGCTGCGTGATCCCTTTCAAGGGCGTAACCCTGTGCAACGATAGCTCACAAAGTTGTGCCGTCGCGACACGGCGCGCCGCACGGAAAGGCACCGCACGGTGTGTTCGCAAGCGTTGCAATCGCTACAATCCGGGACACACGTTCCGTCGCCCCCTCAGCCGAGACGACCATGCCCGAGCCTTTGCGAGTCACTGTCTGGAACGAATTCATCCATGAACGCCAACACGAGGCCGTCCGCGTCCATTACCCGGCGGGTATCCACGCGGTGGTCGCCCAGGCACTCCAGCAGCATCTCGGCAGCCATGTCGACGTGCGTACCGCCACGTTCGATCAGCCCGAACATGGACTGCCCGAGGATGTACTCGCCGCCACTGACGTCTTGACTTGGTGGGGACACGCCGCCCATGACCGCGTGGACGACACCCTTGTCGATCGCGTCCAACAGCGGGTCCTCTCCGGGATGGGGTTGCTGGTCATGCACTCCGGACACGCCTCGAAAATCTTCCGCCGCCTGATGGGCACCAGTTGCATGCTGCGCTGGCGCGAAGCCGCCGAGCGGGAACGTCTGTGGATTGTGGATCCCTCGCATCCCATTGCTGCCGGCTTGGAAGGCGAATGCTTCGAGCTGACTCATACCGAAATGTACGGAGAATTCTTCGACATTCCGGCGCCCGATGAAATCGTCTTCATCAGCTGGTTCGAAGGCGGTGAAGTCTTTCGCAGCGGTTGCACGTTCCGCCGAGGCAAAGGCAAAATCTTCTACTTTCGCCCGGGACATGAGACATTCCCGATCTACCACAATGCCCAGGTGCAGCGGGTCCTGGCCAATGCCGTGCAATGGCTGGCTCCCTCAGGCAGCTCCTACCATGGCCGCGGACGCAACATTCGGGAGCCGCTCAGCCCACTCCAGGGTCAGCACCAAGTCGATGAATCACTTCACCGACCTAAGTAATTCCGTTCGACTGCCGGTCCCGCAGTGTCCTTTCCATTCCTGTGCATGGCGCCTTCAGTCACTTCCCTGTCCCAACCGATAAAACCTGACGGCGGCCACATTGTTGACTAAGCTGATAAAGATTCGTACTATTGGTTCAACACGGGACGAGCCGCGCCAGCGCAGGGGACCTGCAGGAGCGAAGCGACGTGACTTGTACTGCCCGAAGTTCCGGTGTCTCAACGACTTTTTCTTTGTCCACGTGTGGTTTGACAAACATGCCTCCCTGGAATGTGGTTCATCCGCCGGTAGAAACGGCACAGGCTGAGGTGGATCCGGGACTCCGCGAGACCGCTGAGCTGTCGGCCGAATTGGCGCAGCGGAGTCAGGAGTTCGAGACCGCCACCCCTCAGCAAATCCTGCAATGGGCAGCGGAACGGTTTGCACCGCGGTTCACCATGGCGACCGCCTTTGGTCCAGAGGGGATGGTTCTGATCCATATGTTGGCCGAGATTGCGCCGGAAACGCCGATTTTCAATCTCGATACGGGCTACCAGTTCGCCGAGACCCTGGAGCTGCGGGAACGGGTCCTGCAAAGGTACGGCATCGCCGTGGAACTGAAGCGGCCCGAGACAACCGTGGCCGAGTACGAAGCGCTGAATGGCGGTCCAGTGTACAAGTCCGATCCCACCCGCTGCTGTGCCGAACGGAAGCTCAGCATTCTGAAGCGGGCGATAGTAGGCAAGTACTGCTGGGCGAGCGCTATCCGGCGGGACCAGACGACGGATCGAGCCCAGTCGCCGATCGTGGGCTGGGACCGCAAGTTTGGACTCGTAAAAGTCAGCCCTTTGGCGAACTGGAACAAGTCGCAAGTGTGGAAGCTGATTACCGACCACGACATTCCTTACAATCCGCTCCACGATCAGGGCTACCCGAGCATTGGTTGCTGGCCGTGCACCCGCGCGATCCTTGGGGGTGAAGACGACCGGGCGGGACGTTGGAGCGGGTTTGCCAAAACGGATTGCGGTTTGCACTCGGTAAGCTCCCAGAGCGAGTGAACGTTGAATCTATCCGCAAAGGTCGAATACGCGGCGGTGGCGGTGCTCGAACTGGCCTCGCATTTCGAGCAGCGGGATCCCGTACGGCTCCGCGACATCTCAAATCGCCACGGGATTCCGGCGCCGTTTCTCGTTCAGATCATGTTGCAGCTCAAGGCGGCGGGCTTGGTCGAGAGTACGCGGGGATCGGCGGGCGGCTACCGACTGACGCGCGATCCCTCGTCGATCAGCCTGTCCGAGCTGCGATCCATTATCGAGGGACCGGGGGAGTTCGTCAGCAATCTGAACGCCTCGACACCCTTTTCGCGTGCGTTGCGGGATGTCTGGCGCGAAGTCCATGAAATGGAGCGGGAGCGACTGGCGGAAGTGACCTTCGCCAGCCTGCTCGACCGGAGCCGCGGCGCCCGCGAGACAATGTATTACATCTAGGCGCGGTCGATGGGAAACGCCATCACCTCCCGCAAGCAGCGTTTGCCGGCAGCCACCATCACCAGGCGGTCGAAGCCCAGGGCAACGCCGGCGCACGGCGGAAGGCCGTGGTCCATGGCAGCCAGCAGCCGATTCTCGGGTGGTACCGAGTAACGTCCGTCGAGCTGGCGCGCCGCGTTGGCGGCCCGGATCCGATCGCGCAGAACCTCCGATTCCAGCAGTTCGTGGTAGCCGTTCGCCAGTTCGACGCCCTGGAAATACAGCTCGAAACGCTCCGCGACGTCACAGCCTTCGGCCGGATCGTGGCGCACCCGCGCCAGCGCAGCCTGACTGGCCGGATAGTCATACAGCAGCACGGGGCAGTCGGCTCCCAGGTAGGGCTCGACGAGTTCGGCGAGTAGGAAATTGAGCCACTCGTCGCGGGACTCACCCAGACTTCGCGGGGGATGCAAAGCGTGCCGCGCGGCGCAGTCGGCCAGCTGCGAATGGGTCGCTCGATGGGGGTTGAGGTGCGCACAGCGCTCAAACGCCTCGGCGTAGGTCAGCTGCTCGACCCGATTCGCCGCAAGCAATTCCTGGGCGAGACTGGCGAGCAGCTCCATACCGTCGCGCAACGTATCGCCCACCCGGTACCACTCGACGATCGTGAACTCCGGGTTGTGCCACGCGCCCGTTTCACCGGCTCGGAACGCGCGTGTGACCTGATAGATACGCTGCGCCCCGGCAGCCAGCAACCGTTTCATGCCGAATTCCGGCGACGTTTGCAGCCACATCGGCATCGCCATATCGGGTCGGCGAGCGTCCTCGAACAAGGACACTGGGAGAGGATCGATGTGCACGTCCGCCACCGTGTCGTGCGACAGCAGCGGGGTCTCGACTTCGAGAAAGTCCCGCTGATTGAAAAACTGCCGCAGACGCCACAAGAGGGCCGCGCGGAGGCGCAGCATCTCCCAAGTTGCCGTGGGCGCAAAGTCACTGGAATCGGACACCGCAGCTCACGTCTGAAAAAAAAACGCGTCCGTAGCCCTTTCGCCGCTCGTAGCCCCTGTCGCCAGACAGGGGAAACCGGCCGACGCTCTGGCGAGCGTAGCTACCTAATTCGCGGTCCGTTCGACGTACTCGCCGGTGCGCGTATCGATCTTGATCACATTCCCTTCCTTGATGAAGGCGGGCACGTTGATATCGGCACCCGTTTCGACCTTGACGGACTTCGTCACATTGGTGGCCGTATCGCCGCGGACCCCTGGTTCGGCCTGTGTCACCTTCAACTCGACGTGCGACGGAGGAGTCATCGAAACAGGGTTGCCGTTGAACAACAGAACCTGGCAGAGCATGCCCTCTTTGAGAAACCGCCAAGCTTCATCGACTTGCTCCGAGGTCAGTTCGTACTGCTCGTAGTTCGCGTTGTCCATGAAGACGAATTTGTCGAGCTGGCGGTACAGAAACTGGACTTGCGTCTCGACGATGTCCGCCGACTCGAGTTCATCACCACCCTTGTACGTGCGATCGAGCACCGTGCCGCGCAGCAGGTTTCGCAGTTTGCACTTGTACAATGCGTTGCCTTTACCAGGCTTCACGAAATTCATTTCAATCATCAGGTAGGGCTCGCCGTCAATCTGAACCTTGAGCCCTTTGCGAAAATCACTGGTCTTATAGCTGGCCACGAATTCATCCCTACTTCGATACTTGGTTACCGGAGAGTATACCTAGGCTGTGTCTGGAAAACCGGGAGCCCGCGCCCCGGGGTTCTCTCGTGGAGTACCGGGCGAGGGGACTGGCGGAACCGCTTCGCGGTCCGACATGCGGGTTTCCAGGCAGAGCCGAGTGCACGGACACGGGTTGAGTTCATTTCAGGAGCGAGAATGGTGATTGTAGCTGCCCCGCCGAGTTCTGTCGGCGCCACCCTGCCGACGTGGCAAATGGCCATGCAGTCGGCCATTCGGAGCGGCGTGGCCCTTTGTCGGCAGCTCGGGTTGCCAGCATCCTACGAGCAGCAGGCCCGGGAAGTCGAGGCCGGGTTTCCGGTCTTCGCCCCCCTGGAATACGTATCGCGCATGACCCCCGGCGATCCCGGCTGCCCCCTGCTGCGGCAGGTGCTGCCGCTGGGCGAGGAACTGATTGTGCGAGAAGACTTTACGCACGATCCAGTGGGAGACATCGTCGCGGAGAGAACGCCTGGTCTGTTGCAGAAGTATGCCGGACGAGTCCTGCTGATCACCACCAGCCAGTGTGCCGTTCACTGTCGCTACTGTTTCCGGCGGGAATACCCGTATGCTCAGGATCCGAGCTATCCCGACCGCTGGCGTCGGCCGTTGGAGGCCATCGAGGCCGATCCGACGATCGAAGAAGTCATCCTGAGCGGCGGCGATCCGCTGACCTTGTCCGATGCTCGGCTCGCGGAGCTGGCAAAGCGATTGGAGGCCATTCCGCATGTGCGTCGATTGCGCATTCACTCGCGGCTCCCCATTGTCATCCCGCAGCGGATCAATGCCGAACTGCTCGACTGGCTGACCGGCAGCCGCTTGACGCCCGTTTTCGTGGTCCATGCCAATCATCCACGGGAAATCGACGACCCGGTAGCCGGGGCATTCGCGCGCCTGATCGCGGGGGGCGTACCTCTGCTGAATCAGGCCGTGCTGCTGCGGGGCGTGAACGACGATCCCTTGGTCCTGTTCGATTTGTGCCGGAAGCTCGTCGATCTGCGGGTAATGCCCTACTACCTGCACCAGTTGGACCGGGTCCACGGCGCGGCACATTTCGAGGTATCGGTTGAGCGTGGGCGCGAACTGATGGCGGAACTGCGGGCGCGGCTGCCCGGATATGCCGTTCCGCGGTATGTGCAGGAATTCACGGGTGAAGCGAGCAAGCATCCGCTATAAGATGTGCGTTCGTACGATCGGTCCTCCACTTCTCCCCCTTGCGATGCGGAACCATGAAACGTCGATCCTATGCCCTTGGGATTTGCTGGCTGCTGGTTACGGGTTTCGTGTGGGTGGCTGGCCTGGGCGCGGCCGAAGATGAAACGCCTTTCGAGCGCGCTCGGCGGGAAATTCAGGATGCGATTGAGAGAGAGCGAATACCGTCACTCGCCGTCGCCGTGGCGCGTGGCGACCAGTTCCTGTGGGAGGAAGGCTTCGGCTGGGCCGATCGCGAGCAACAGATCAAAGCCACACCGCACACTCCCTACTCGATTGCGTCGATCTCGAAGCCCATCACAGCCACCGCCCTGATGATGCTCGTCGAACAGGGTCTCATCGACCTGGACCAGCCAGCCAACAAATACCTGGGCGATGCAAAGCTCGTCGCGCATGCAGGGGACGCGCAGGACGCCACGATTCGGCGATTGGCGAATCACACGGCAGGCCTGCCGCTCCATTATCAGTTCTTCTATGCCGACGAGGCGCGGCGAGTGCCGCCGTTCGAGGAATCGATACGCCGCTACGGGCACCTGCTGGCTCCTCCCGGCGAGGAGTACCAGTACGCGAATTTTGGATATGGCGTGCTCGATCAGATCGTGCAGCGCGTATCGAAACGCAGTTACGCCGAGTTCCTCGAACAGGAGTTGTTTCGACCTCTCGGCATGCAGCACACGGCGGTTGGAATCCGGACGGACTGGTCCCCGGCGGCCGCCATCCGCTATTCCGGCGGTAGCCCCCTGCCCTTCTACGACTTCGATCACCCCGGGGCCTCGGCGGTGTTCAGCAGTGCGCACGACCTCGTCCGGTTCGGCCTGTTCCATCTGGGCCTGCGACCTGAAGACAAGGCAAAGCCCCCGGCGCGTGATCTGCTTTCCTCCGAGTCTCGGGCTGAGATGCGGCGCGGCACGGCCGATTGCGGCGGCGGACGCCGATACGGAGTGGGCTGGTTCGTGGACCCCAACGAGTTCGGTTACGAGACGGTCAGCCACACGGGTGGCATGGGGGGCGTACGCTGCCGCCTGGTACTCGTACCTGACCTGAAGATCGTCGTAGCCACGCTCTGCAATACCAGCAGCGACGTGCCGCTTGAGATTTCGCGCGAGGTGTTGGCCGCCTTGTTGCCTGACTACGGAGAACGTTGGCGAAC
>JBFWYF010000326.1:0-7647 GCA_050186685.1 Pirellulaceae bacterium | reverse complement strand
AAATGGAGTCCCCAGGAAAAGAGTCAACTTGTACGAACCGGCCGCGTCAAAGGCTACGACGGGCACCATATCAAGAGCGTCTCCAGCCGTAGCGGTGACGTCTCGAATCCCAACAATATTCGCTTTGTGACGCGTGCCGAACACCATCGATTGCATGGCGGGAACTGGAAAACCCCGACCTACGGCAAGCCAATCGATCGGACTCGAATCCTGAACGGTCGGGTCAGCAAGATGTGACCCGCAGAGCGGCGGTGCGGATCGCTTCGGCTGGGCTGGCCGGGGAGATCCGTACGGATTGGCGCGTGCTGGTCATTACAGACGAGGGCGTTTGGGTTTACGAGGTCCCTTGGGAGGTCCGAACCGGCCCCCACCGGGCGGTCCCATCCGAAAACTGGGATCGGGAGTTCCTCGGAACATCCGCGGGATGCACGGCCAATGGTGGGTTAGAAAGTAAGCGTACGTGCCCTCGGGAAACTCGGGGGTGACGCAAAAGCGGCCGTTGCATTCGTCCAGGTCTCCCAGCCCTGCGACAAACTCATAATCGTTGACAAACGCCCCGTCGTATTCCCCTCCCGGACTGGAAGGCTCCTCTGGCGCGCCCGGCCGCTTACCTGACTTCAGGCGATAGCTGGGGTGCAGTTCCCGAACAGCTGACTCCGCGTCGCCCGGCCGTCCGTGCCCATACAGCGCGTACAGCGGGAAACCGTCAGCCGCCCAGCCCACAATCGGTGAATGCGCCGACCCTTGAACCCCCAGCGTTCGCAACAGTCCGGTGGGCAGCCCATGGTAATGGTACTTGCCGTCCGGTTGCACATGTGCGTAGTTCGTGTCGAGTCCCAGTGGAACGGCTCCACCCAGGGCTTCGTACTGCCATCCACTGCGGGGATTCCCCTGCCAGAACTCGGCCGCTCCCGGATCGAACAGCACCCCATTCACGCCGATTCCAAAGTTCAGTCCCAATTCGACCGGCGTGGTTCCTTCGTTTCGCGCGGGATGCAAGGGGACGCGAAACGTCGCCGGCCGCTGCTGAATCGGGTGGGGATTGCCGTCATTGGGAAATCGGCCGACTTTGTGCTCGGGGATGTTGTTCACCTGAATGACACGAAACCCGTCCTGCTGCGACACGGTGATCTGGCTCTTGAAGGGTAAATCGCGGTCGGCTTCGACCAGCCGCGGCTCACGCGCCTGGTTCACCGTGTGCCGGCGCAGCGGGGGCGGCTGAGCGATACTCGACAGAGCGCCGATCAAGCCGAAACCGGCCAGGACCAGGAGCACGGCAATCCATGTTTTCATGGTGGCGAAGGGCGTTCGGATCGCGGAGCAGACGTCAGTGTGGCTACGACCAGCGCGCCATATGCAGCGGCGGCGAGTTCGATCCAGAGCAGGCGGTTCCAAAGGCCGCCCGGTATCAGGGCGGCCGTGTTGGCCGACGGCAGGACGAACGAAGCGACCACAGGATAGAGCAATCCCACCAGAAATCCCGCGGCCAAGCCCGCCATGCCGCTCATCCAAGCCAAGCGTGGTCTGCCCGTTGTCAGGCCCCATGCCGCACCGATGCCAAATCCCAGAATCGACAACATGACGGCCTGGACTTTGACGGTTTCTGTCACGGACGCCACGGAACGGAAGTCGAACGATTCGACGGCCAGACTGCCCGCCACACCGGCGACACACCCGGCGACAGCGCCTAAGGGCAAGGCGATCCCGAGGGGCGCCACACTGCGTCGCCGGATACTTTCCCCGAGCGCCACCGCGCCTGCGATGCATCCACCGAGGCAAGCCAACTCGATCATCGCATTCCAGCGGTCGACTCGCGACTGGACCGCTTGCCACGCCGCGACTTTCTCGGGTGGAGGCCCCATATCGGGAAGGTGGAACTCGGGAGGCACCGTGAAGACGGGTGCGATGCGGCCTACGAGCCCGCAGCCTGCGGCGCCCCCCAGCACCGACAACACCACGCATTGCAGTACGCCACTCTTCCAGAAACGGCTCGTCGCTCGCGCCGGAGTGCCAGTCGGGACCTCAGAGTAGTCGGCAGCCATAGGTGTCCATAAACTGTCCCCTTGCTTGGTAAAAGGCGAGGGTACGCAAGAGATTGGCGGCGAAGTCCATCTATCCTTTGCTAAAAATCGCCGAGCGATTCCTGGCCGCGAGCCGTGCCCAGCCAGCGCCATGTGTCCAGATGGATGCTGCTCGAGACGAAGCGAACCGAGCCATCGCACAACGAGGAGTTCACACCTCCAGGATGGCGGCTGCGCGCGGAAATGATCTGGTTGAACACGGTGGGAGTGGCGGCAGTACAAGGTGGGTTGAGCCGGTCGGCTGGCTTGCAGTAGCTTGCGCTTTCGAGACGGTCGGGTGCCGCGGAATTGGGCGGATTGTAGGTCTCGAAGTGCGATCCTCCCTGCCACCAAGCAAATCCACGCAAGTCGCTCGACTTGCCTTGTACCGTCTCGGAGAACAGCAGCGTGTTGCTCAACCCGTCCAACAGATCGGCAAATTTGACCGCCTGCGGCTGGTTGGTTGGCGAGACATTGGGCTTATTCGCATGGCCGGCGGCCACCCGAGATGGCCGACAAACGGAGCGCCTCCAAAGGCATTGGCTGCGCCCGTGGTCGACGTGCCAAAGGGGGTGGTACGATTGAGATCGGTGTTGCCGAAGTTGCCTACGTAGTTGTGAAACGTGATCCCGTTCAGGATGCTGGGGCTGGCGGAAATGCTATCGCTCGGACAGGTGCACGTCGCGAGTTGAGTACGAGTGATCGGCAAGTTCACGGCACCGCTATAACTGCCTGGATTGGGCGTCGGTCCCGTCCATCCCAGTCCTACATATTTGTCAAATAGATTCCCTTGCTCGATGTACGGCAACAAACGGGTCATCCAAGTCCCCCAGCAGCAACCAGTTTGCCCCGTGGGAAATGCCTTGTAGGTGTCGACGTAGTTATGAATCCCCAGCGAAATCTGTTTCAAGTTGTTCGTACATTGCATGCGCCGCGCCGCTTCGCGGGCCGACTGAACAGCGGGCAACAACAGCGAAACCAAAATGCCAATGATGGCGATTACCACCAATAGCTCGACCAACGTGAACGCACCTCGCTTCCAGCGCATGGCGAATCTCCTCGATTCAGAAAGGCTGTGGATGACGCAAGACGCAGTTGACTTATCCGCCGACCAGTGCAATCCCCGCGCTATTTCTTCGTCACGATGTCGTGCATGAAATGGTTGTCGCCGGAGGGCGTGACTTCGATGGTATTCTTGCTGTCGGTATTCCACTCGGGTGGAATCAGTTCTTCAGGTGGTGTGCCCACTTCCTCGCCAGGCATCTTCCCTTCCGGCAGTGTCATGCCCGTCCCGGGTTTGAGAGCATTGACTACGACGCGATACTTTCCGGGCGGAAGCCCCTGCTCTCGAATAATCGCGTACTTTCCCTCCTGGATCATGGCACCGCTCGAAGTGACGCTTTTCTCGATGGGCTCGAAACTAATGCTTCCGTCTTTCAGCGGCTGGCCGTCCACATTAACCTCGCCAGAAATGGCCTGGCGTCCAAGTGGATCCGAGGTGCCACAACCCGTGAACATGACGCAGCACCACACAGTCGCGACGAGGAGTGCGAATGTCTTGCGTTGCATAATGGATTCTCCGAGGCGTAATATGGCCCCCTCCGCAGTGGCTAGTCAATGGAAAAATTCCTTCCATGTACGAAAATCATACGACGGCCGATGATCCGCCTGGACGGCCATTGGAATTCACGTCCGGCCCCGTCAAGCCGCACTATCCTCGGTGGGTGCGGATCCTTGGCCGTAGCCTTTGTTGTCTCCCTCCTGGCGGCTCCGGCAGCATTCTTTCTCTCGAGTGTCGCGGCCTGCGCCTTGTGGCTGTATCGGGGACAGTGGGATGGCTACGTTTTCGCCGTGTGGGCTGCGGCCCTGGCTTGTCCGCTCTTGGCTGCCGTTTACCGTGCTTGGTTCGTCCGGTTCGGTCGCCGCTATTGGCCGGAGGAAGGAGCTTAGGGGGCCGTTTCGCGGCCTATCGCCGAACTGGCGGAATGGGAGCGGCCCTGTGGCGAAGCACGCTCCCCAAGATTTCCTTCAAGTTTGATACGGCCATCTGTCGAAAATCAGGGCGAATCTGTCTGGTGGCGTTCGCCAAGTTCCGAGATTCCAACTGGTTCGGAAGATACCATTCGTGTATCTAGTGCCTTGTTCGAACAACATCTTCTGGCCACGGACGCAGGCATGTCGACCTCCGAAAGCTCGGACGCGCGCGGCGCCATAACCGCCTTGGGCGACTGGTTCGCCGACTGGGGCACGATCGCTCTGGAAGGGATCATTGCCGTGGGCGATGCCACGTTGTTTTGCTGGAGCACTCTGCGTTGGTTGTTTACGCGACTGCCCCAGTGGCGGACATTGATTCCGTGTTGCTACCAGGTAGGTGTGTTGAGCTTGCCCGTAGTGGCGCTGACAGGCACCTTTATCGGGATGGTGCTAGCGGCGAACAGCTATCTCGAGTTCGCGAAGCTGAACCTCGAGACGCGGCTCGGGGCGCTGATCAACAGCTCGCTGGTCCGCGAATTGGGGCCGGTGCTGGCGGCCACGATGCTTGCGGGTCGGGTGGGAAGTGCGATGGCGGCCGAGTTGGGCACGATGCGGGTTACGGAACAAATTGATGCACTCGCCAGCATGGGGGCGAATCCCATCCATTACCTGGTGGTGCCCCGTTTCTTGGCTTGTCTGTTCCTCATTCCGACCCTGACCGTGATGGCCGACTTCATGGGCGTCGTCGGAGGATATTATTATTCGGTGCGCATTCTGGGCATCGACGAGCACTTCTACTGGCATAATGCCGAGCAGTACGTCGGCCTGTTCGACCTGTTCAGCGGGGTGGCCAAGAGCTTCTTCTTTGGTGCGGCGATCGCCGTCATCAGTTGCTATCGCGGATTTCATTGCCTGCCGGGCGCCGAGGGAGTCGGCCGAGCCGCCACCGGTGCATTTGTCTTGTCCTTCGTCATGATCCTGGTCCTCGACCTGATGATGATCAATGTACTGAATAGCATTTATGTCACCTTGTGGCCCGAGGGCGCCAAGCTGCTCTGACGGTGGAGGCCGGTATGGAGGAAGCACCGCGGAATGCGGCCCCTTTGCTGGAGATCCAGGGGCTGCAGGTAATTTTTGGCAGGCAGACGGTGCTGCGCGACATCACGATGCAGGTGCCACGCGGGCAGCGGTTGGCGATCATTGGGGAAAGCGGATGCGGCAAGACAGTGCTGCTGAAGTGCATCATTGGGTTGGTGATGCCTACGAAAGGGATCGTGTCGTTCGACGGACACGACTTGTCGCAACTGAGCGACCGGGAGATGACCTTGCAGCGGATCCGCTACGGATTTGTGTTTCAGAATGCGGCGCTGTTTGACAGCATGACGATTGGCCAGAATGTGGCGTTCCCTTTACGGCAACATCGGCGGCTGCCGGAACAGGAACTGCAAGAGATTGTGATCGCTCGGTTGGCGGAAGTCGGTTTGCCCGATTCGATCGTGTACAAGAAGCCGGCCGAGTTGTCGGGCGGGATGCGAAAGCGTGTGGGGCTAGCCCGCGCCTTGGTGCTCAATCCCGAGTTGGTTCTGTACGACGAGCCGACAACGGGGCTGGACCCTATCATGAGTGACGTCATCAACGAATTGATGCTGCGCACCGCCAGCCAGCACCGAGTGACCAGCATCATTGTGACACATGATATGAATTCAGCTCGTAAAGTCGCCGACCGCGTCGTCATGCTGATGCCGCTTTCGCGGCTGCGATCTGACGAGTCGCAAGTGATTTACGATGGGCCTCCCGAGGAGCTCGAGCATTGCCGCGACCGGCGCGTTCGACAGTTCGTGCGCGGAGAGGCAGGGGATCGACTTATGGAACTACGGCAGGCTGCTCAGGACGCGAGGAGTATATGAACGAACGGATCGTTGCCCTACGCGTCGGGATCGTCGTTCTTGCGGCGGCCTTCATCACGGGGTTCTTGATCATCCTGTTGGGTGAGGGGCAGTCGGTCTGGCAGCGCCGATATACCATCTTTCTGAAATTCCCCAAAGCTCCGGGAGTGGCGATTGACACGCCCGTGCGTAAGCACGGTGTTCTCATTGGGCGCGTCACCGACATCGAGCTTCTGGATGCTGGCGGTGTGGAAGTAACGGCCCGCATCGATGCCGATCGGAAGCTGTACCGCAACGAGATCTGCCGCATCAGTTCGTCGTCACTGCTCGGCGATGCCGTGTTGGAGTTTGTACCGGTGGACGATCCGTCTTTGCCGCGTACTCCGGTGCAGGATGGCGACTACATTGCAGATACTGTGGTGGCCAGCGATCCCATCGCGGTCCTGACGAACCTGGAAGGTGATGTCCGCCGCGCGATTCAGTCCTTTCAGACTGCGTCGGAGAATGTCAGCGTCATGACCGCGCGACTGAACAACAGCTTGGGAAGCGAAGATCAGCTGCCGCGGTTGCTCCAGAAGACCGAATTGGCACTCGACAAGTTCCGCATGAGCATGGAGACGGTCGACCAGTTTCTGGGCGACCCTCAGCTGCGGGACCAGCTGAAACAGGGGCTAAACGATCTCCCCCACACCTTGAACGAAATGCGGTTGACGATGGAGAAGGCCCGGACGGCGCTCGATGGCTTTCAGGTCGTGCAGCAGAAGATTGAAACGAATCTCGACAACAATTCCGGTTTCACCGGTCCGCTGGGTGAACGCGGGCCCGAGATGGTCCAGAAAGTCGACAGCATTCTCACCAACGTCAACGTCATGGCCGAGGAAGTGGCGGGGCTCGCACAGAACGTGCGCAACAGCGACGGGACGCTAGCCAAGCTGATGCGCGACGACCAACTCTATCGCAAGCTCGATGGGACAGTGGACGAATTGCGAGAGACGGTACGCCGTATTCGTCCCATTCTGGACGACGTCCGAGTGTTTTCGGATAAGATCGCTCGAGACCCGCGGCAGCTGGGTGTAAAGGGCGCGATCGGCGGCCCGCCGACGGGAATGGGGTTCAAGGGAATGATGCCGAACCTGCGCGTCATGGAGTCGTGGTCACCGGACGGGGGAGAGGAGTGAGCGTGCCCGCGCGGACTCCGTTGCGCAGCATCTCGCCACGCTCGATCACCTTTTCATTGGGCATATTGGTCTGGGCTGGCAGCTCAAACTGGAGCACGCGCTCGTCTCGCAGTTCGAACGGCCACAGGTTCTCGAAGAAAAAGTCCAGCGGCGGGACTTGGTACCACGGCGCCGGCATCGGCTGTTTGACGGTAAGCGTTTCATAACCGTCGCGAAACAGCTGCACCTTGCGGGTGCCGTAGTAGGTGAACGGCGTCGATACCGGCGTGACCCCGACCTCCTGATCATCCACGAAGGCGGTCGCTCCGGCTGGGTTGGTGCGGATCGTCATGCGGCGCCGCACACAGCCTGTCGGCGCGAGCGCGAGGGAGACGGCAGCAAGCAGGAGCAGAAAACGAGATACACGCATGACAAGCCGAATCTTTCGAGAGCGCGCACACCCGTCTGGCTGAGCGGCGACGCGGCGGAGTATAGGAACTGGTCCTAGAAGCGACTAGGCGAAAATCGGGGCGAGGGTGGCGCGGGAGAGCAGCCGAGCTAGCGGCGGCG
>JBFWYF010000325.1:0-7654 GCA_050186685.1 Pirellulaceae bacterium | reverse complement strand
GAGCAGGTTCTGCGAAACTCGGCGACCTCTGCGTTTCAATTCTTCGCCCGACTGGAAAGGAAACGCAGATGCCGCTGAGCTCGCAGATGGCCGCAGAGCATGGGGGGAACGACGATCGGCGCGCGCGACGGTCTGCGCTCTGCTCTGCGAGAATCTGCGACTTCTGCGTTTCAATTCTTTGCTGTGGCGGAAGCGAAACGCAGCCAACGCAAGCGGCTGCAGAGAGGAAGCTTCAAAAGGCGTTCAGCTGGGCGACGACGCGGAGCAATACGGTGATGATCAGGTACAGTCCGTAGTGCATGGCCCCCGTCAGGAAGTCGAGATCGAGACTTGCAAAGGCCGTGAAGGCACCCGCGGCCAGGAACGCTGGGACGACAAATGCCAGAGATGTGATGTCGAAGCCGCCGTTCAGTCCCAACATACCCGGCAGCATGCCATAGATCAGCCACAAGATCGCGTACACGCCACCGCAGGCTGCCGTGCGGATGTAGAGATCCGATCCTCGGAACGGCTCGAACTCATCGTTGCGCAGGAAAGTATAACCGGCCAGTGCCAACGGCGGCCCCAGCGCCAAGGCGGCCGCCAGCTGCAGGATCGGGGGGATCTCGGACGGCTTGCCTTTCGTCGTCGGTTTATACGTGGAGCCGACAACCCAGGCGACGATGAAAATCGTCAACACGCCCACGCCTACGCCGATCGCCACCTTGGGATCGAAGCTCGTTTCGGTGCGGGCGATCGGCTTGATGACCGCGGCCCCTTTCGAGTCCTTCGGGCCGGCCGCCTCGGGCGCATGAATGACCACCTCTTCCTGCTGTTTCGGAATCTCGATGACGGTCTTGCAGTTGGGACATGGCCCCTTCTGCCCGGCGTATTTTTCGCTGACCGCAAATCGCTTCTTACACCCAGGACAGACAATTTGAATCGGCATGGAGGAACTCGCCCGCGGGCCGGTCTCGATCGAAAGTTAGAAACGCGTGCAACGGCTGAATCGGAAACAGAGCCTTAGCCCTGTCCTACCCTGGCCCTCTCCCGGAGCACCGAGCGAAGGGACTTGGGGAACCGCTTCGCGGTCCGCCATGTGGGTTTTTGGACAGAGCCTAGTTTTCGCCAAGACCGGTTCAGCGTCAAGAAGCGTACCGCCCCAACTGGCGGTCCGCTGGTCCGGCCGCTCCAAGTTCCGCTGGGCGGCTAGGCCGCGCGCAGCGTGCGCGCCTCGCCAGCCGAGTGGATCCAGTCCATCACCTCGGCGAGATCCGGCTCCTGCCCGCCGCGGAGCACGCGTTTGCCTTCCACCGTGCCCGCCACTTGCTGCACGCGTCGGAGCAGGTCCTCGGCGGTGGCTGCGGCCAGCTGCGCGGGTGACGTGATCCCTGCAGCCACCAGCAGTTGCGCGTCGTGGCCACGCAGGCCGGGCACGCAGCAGACCAGCTCGCTCTGCCATTGCCAGCGCTGGACCGTGTCGCGTTCGATGCGCCGGTGTGCCAGCCGGGGGGCGACCGTTTCCGGATTGGCTTGCAGCAGGTCGGCGACGGTGAGCAGGCCGATGGCCTGCAGTCGGCGGGCCATTGCCTGGCCGATCGAGGGGGCCGCTTCAATCGAGTCCGCTGGTTGCAGATAAAATCGACGAACCGCGGCGGGGCCTGGCAGCGCGACGACGGCATCCTGCTCGACCTCCGGCGGCACTTCCGCGCCCGTCGCAGCTCGATGCCCGTCGCGGTGGCGACGGCTGGCCTGTTCGCTCCCCGTACGTCGTTCCCGGTAACGCCGATGACCGGTACGGCTCCGGCGAGCCCGCTCCGCGACCTCGTGGTGCCCGTCGCTGAGCAGCGGCGGCGGATAGGCCACATCCCCTTCGGACATGTCGGTCAGGCGATTCACGCGCAGCCGAGCCGCTTGTTCCACGGCACTGCGGGCCGCTCCGATCCAGTCGGTCACACGCGACAGCTCCCCTTCGGTCCCGCTCAACATCACCGTTTGCCCGTGCGGCGTTGCCGACAGGTCGTGGACGCGAGCCCGCAGGGCCCCCGGTTGCATGCGGACCAGCTGTTCCGCGGAGCGAATGCCGCAGGCCACGAGTATCCGGGCGTCGTACGGACGGAGGCCTCGCAATTCGCACATCAGCCGAGCCTGAGCCTGCCACGTCTCGAGCATCTCGAGCGTAATTCCCAGACCGCGCAGGTCGAGCGCCATGTCCGCCGTTGAGATGCGGAGCAGGTCGCCGACCCGCGCAATGCCATGCTGCCGCAGCCGCACGGCCGCCTGCTCATCCAACGACGGACTGCGTTCGATCGGGTCGTGTTCGTGCAGGAGATAGTCGGCTTCCAGTGACGACAATTGCTGAAAGGGCTCCTCTCGCGGGTTAGCCATCGCTGGCGGCGTGGAGCGACCACCCAGGCGCACCAGGTCCGCCGGCGGTGCTTCGGACGAGGGCCGTTCGTCGCTGCCTGGCGAGCTGAGTTGATACACGGGAATGTCCATCCGTCGCGCCACGTCGGACACGTGCTCGTGGCGCGTCAGGCATAAAATCTGTTGTCCGGATCCGCAACTCCGCAGTACCGACAGCACTTCGTCGATGTGACGCGAGGGAAAATCCGTGAACGCGGCGTTCAAGACCAGCGGCAGCCGCCACCCGCGTTGTGCACCCGCGGCCGACACTGCCAGGCAGAACGCCAGATAGACCTGGTCCTTCGTCCCGCTGGGTAAGTCGCGGTAGTCCGACGTGCGTCCCGCGCTGTCCTCGATCACCACTTGATAAGAGCCGGCCGGGTCCCCCAGGCAGCTCACGCACATGCCACGATAGGCCTGGACGGAGAGCCGGCGCAGATAGTCGCCTGCCATGGCGGTCAAGTTCGGCGCCGCGGCCGAGGGGACGGTTTGTTGTTTCTTCAGCTCCGCCAACTCCAGTTCGGTGCGCGCGATCTCGGCGAGACGACTCAGCCGCTCGTTCGCCAGACGGTGGATCTCGGTGGCGACGGCCCGCTGAGCTGTGGGGCCCGCCGTCGCTCGCGGCGCGCGGGAAGCGGCCACGAAGTCCGGGGCCGGATGGGCCGCGCACTCGCAGAATCGACCATGTTCCGGGTGCAGAGAGTAGGCAGGACGCTCCGCGTCGATTTTGCGCAGGATCGCCTGCCGCCGACGCCGTAACACCCGAATGGTCCGGCGCAATTCCGACTCGCACCGGGCCAGTTGGTTGCCTTCGGCCGCCGCCTGTCGCTGCCGCTGACGAGCCTGCCAACAGCTGAGGGCATTGCAGGCGGTGTAGACCTCTTGTGCGAGTTGGCGCAGCGAGGCGGGCATTGTCGACTGCCACGACGCGCACTGGCAGTGGCCGGCGGACTGCTGCGACAATTGCTCGACCTGGCGCTGCAAGTCCGCCAGGCGCTGTTCTAAAGAACGCAACACCCGCCGCGGCCGCGAGGCGGCGTAGTCGTCGGCCCGCCGCACGATCGGTCGCCGCTCGGCGAGTTCTTCTCTCCGACGCCGTCGCGCCACGACGTCGCGCAGCGTCTTCTTCCAGCGGCGCAACTGAGCCTCGATCCGCTGGAGACGCGCGGTCAGCCGATGGGGAATGGCAAGGGATGCCGGCGGCACGGGCCGGGCCTCGACGACCGGATCGTGGCAGCGCAGTTGCAGTTCGCTCAACGCCCGCTCCAGCGTAGCGACCTGGCGCCGCAGATTGTCTAGCCGCTGCGCAGCGCCCGCTACGGCGGATTCGCTCTCCGTACGCACCTTGGCCGGCGCCTCCCCCGCCACCACGGGCAGACCGCAGCGATGCGCCTCGTGCAGGAGATCGCTCAGTTCGGGACGGCGGTCAAAGTCGACACAGTACGCCTTGTCCAGCAACCCTGCAGGGAAGTCGCCCAGCAAATCGTGCAAATGCCGCCAGCCGATGATCGCTCCGTCGGGGCGTTGCACCGTCAGGCGTCCCTCCGGACTGCCGTCATCATATCGTGTCACCGTGTGCCGTCCTTCGTCGGTTTGCAGGGTGACGCTGCCACCGTAGCCGCGGGATGTCGGCACGAGAAATCGGCCCCGGAGACCGGCATCAAAGCCGCCGAACATGGCCCGCAGGAAGCTGGCCAACGTCGACTTGCCCGATCGCGGCGGGCCCAGAACGACGTTCAGCCCACCGGCTAGCGGCTGCAGTGAGAGGTTGTTCCACGAGCCGAAACGGTCGATGGATATGCTGCTTACGTACACGGATGACTCCCTTCATTCGTGCCGAACGGGTCGCGCCACTCGTGGGAGGAATGGCCCACAGGCGGGAACCATAGCAAACCGCGGCCAACGGGGCCAGGGATGTTTCCTGTCTTCGCTGGGCGCCTCCTCCTTGCCTTCCCGGCCTGTCTTAGCGGGGCATTCCAGAGAATTTGGTGCGTCGACCGCAACATTCGGCGCCGAGCGGCGTTCCAATATACAAGCCCCTCGAATTCCCAATGAGCGAAATGCCAACGTCCCATACCCGCGTGGAAACGTGGATCCGCGACCACGGGCGGCTGGTCCGTGCCTACCTTGTCGCGCTGGTCCGCCGTGATGATGTCGCCGATGACCTGGTGCAAGAGGTCTTCCGGCGGGCGTGGCAGGCTCGAGATCGCTACACCGACCAGGGCACACCGCGGGCGTACCTCCTGCGGATCGCTGACCGACTGGTGTGCGACCGAGCTCGGCGGGAAGGACGCGAAGTGACGCTGGACGACAGCGGCTGGACGGCGCATGAGCCGGTCAGCTGGACGGAACCGGAGGCGGATCTGTGTCGGGCCGAAGCCCGAGCCGCGCTGTTTGCGGCTCTGGATCTGCTGTCGCCCGCCCAGCGCCGCGTGTTGCTGCTGCGTTACTTCGGCAGCTTGTCGTTTTCGGAGATCGCCGCGACGCTCGACGTTCCCCTGGGTACGGTGCTGAGCCACTGTCGCCGCGGGCTCCTGACCCTGCGCAAAGTCATGTCCGAGGACTCGGTATGAGCGACCAACGATCCGATTTGCAGCGAGAACTGGAAGCCGCGACGAGCCGCTCGCGGCACGGGTCGGTTGCGCCCGAGTGGGAGCGGCGCGGCGTGAATGCGATGAGCCCGACCGCGGGGAACGCCACGGAGAGGGGGGTAGAAGCTACTTGGGCCGACGAAAGTCTGCAGTGGCGCGAAGGCTGGACGGCCCTGGTCCAATTGCTCGAGGACGCGGAGCTGGATGCCGGCTCAGAAATCGTTCTCCCTGCTCGAGCGGGCTGCTCGAACGACTGGAAAGGTATCGAGGAAGCCGGCGATTCGGTCGCCGAGCGAAGTGCGCGGCAACCGCGTGGGATGAGTGGCACGGCGTGGCGAGGCGGGGGGAGCTTGCTGCTGTTGGCCCTGACTGTGGGATGCGGCATAGCGGGGTGGGCTGGATTACGCTGGTCCCTGGATCGGCCGATGGCGGAGCGGGTGGCCGGGCGCGAGGCGGCGGTCGAGACGCGAGCCTTGGTGGCGATGGTGCCCCGCTCCGGCAGCCAAGGGGACGCCGCCGCGGCGGATCGCGTCGTCCGGGATCCGACGGCGGAGGAGGACAGCGGGTGGGACGAGTCTGCTTGGAGTGACTCGGCGTGGGAAACAGATATGAATACGGCCCGTGTGGCGCTCTGGCAGGCGGAGGATGGAGTGGGCGAATCGGCCGGCCGGTGGAGTTCCATGCGGGACCAACTGGCGTGGATGGAACAGGAGCTGGCACGCGAGTCGTTGTGACGCCGATGGCGGGAGAGACGATATGCAAGGTCGAGGGTGGACGCTGTGGGGTGGCGCGGCATTCGGTGGCGTGCTCGTGTGGAGTGTCGCGGGGGTTGCTCAATCGCCGCCCGGGCCGAAAACGCCGGCGCCGCCCGTCGGCACGCTGAAGGAGCCGGCCGAGCCGCCTCGACCTGGCACACTAGCCGAGCGGGGCGACAGCCGCGAGGGCGGGCCTCGGCGGGAAGGTGATGCTCCCCGGGACTCCGGACTGCGGCGGGACGAGCCGCGTCTGCCGGGCGGGCTGCCAGGATTTCGCCCGCCACGTGACTTGGGGCGTCGGCCGGAAGGGCCAGAAGGTCCCCAGCCAGACGGCCCTCCGCGCGAGGGGCCTCCACGCGACGGCCCGCCGATGTGGGGTGGGCCCGGCCGCTGGCCCGACGCCTTCCGAGGTGGGGAGGAGTCGCTCCTGGAAGAGCTCCGCAAGTACGATCCGGAAATGTACGAGCTCCAGAAAAAGGACCTCGAGCTGGAGCGCCAAACGTTGGAGGTCGGTCAGCAGTATCGGCGGGCACCGCGCGAACAGCGGGCCGTGTTGAAGAAGCAACTGCAGGAGCTGGTCACGCAGCACTTCGAGGCCCGGCAGGCTCGCCGCCAGCTGCAATGGAAGCGGCTGGCCGAAGAGCTTGAGCGGATGAAGCGAGCCATCGATCGGCGTACGGAATTGCAGCCTCAGATCGTGGAACGCCGAGTGGCGGAGTTGATCGGAGAACAGCACGAATTGGACTTTTGACTCGGCCCCTGTCCACGGTGGAGCGGGGGGCGAGTCCGGTGTCGGAGGAGATCGCAAAATGATTGGGCATCTGAGAAAACGACCTGTGGCCAGCATGGCGCTGGCCGCGGCGCTGGGCTGGACACAACTCGGCCAGGCCGACGAGACGGGTGTCGGGCATTTGCTGAGTTGGTTCGGCCCTGGCCTGACGGCCTGGACGCAGTTGGTTGCCACGTCGGCGGAGGCGGAGCAGGCGCCAGCGAAAGGCGAGGATGAAGATGGGCCGAGGCGTCCGGACCGCCCGACGCCGCCCCGTCTGCCTGGCCTGGATGGCGAAGGACCCCGCGAGGGGGGCGGCCCGAAGGAGAGTGATCGTCCACGCGAAGGGGACGGTCCGCGAGATGGAGATCGTCCGCGAGATGGAGATCGTCCGCGAGATGGAGATCGTCCGCGAGATGGAGATCGTCCGCGAGATGGAGCACGTCCCGATGGGCCGCCACGCGAAGGACGGCCGGGGCCTGGACCGGGGGAGGCTCGGCGACCGTTCGGTCCGCCCGGTTTCCGGCCGGGGGGGGATGATCGACCGGGGCGCGAAGGTCCGGGGCGCGAAGGTCCGGGGCGCGAAGGTCCGGGGCGCGAAGGTCCGGGGCGCGAAAGATCGGGAATCGAAGGACATCCGGCGGCGGCAGCTCGATTGGCAATGCTCGAACGGCAGCTGGAACGGATGTTGGACGAGGTGCGCGCCTTGCGACGGCAGCTAGATTCCGATGAACACCCCGCGGCGTCCCGGGACCGGAGAGGACCGGGAGGAATGGACCGGCCGTGGGGTCCGCCGGGAATGGGGCGTGGCTGGGGACCGCCGGCGATGGGGCGCGGCTGGGGACCGCCGTGGGCGGGCCGTGGCTGGGGGCCTGCCTGGGGACCTGGTCGGCGAGGAGCTCCGCCGGAGCGCGAGCAGGCTGATGACGATGACGATGATGATGACGACGGGGAGGATCGGCGCTCGGAGAGGCGCGAACGCGATGGCGACGAAGGGGATCGGCCGGATGGGCCGCCGCGCGGGTTCGCCAAGCCGCCGCGCGATGGGTGGGACGGACCGGGACCGGGCAAGCCGGCACCGGGCAAGCCAGCACCAGGCGGTCCCGGACGGAAGCCCGATATGCCTCGCCGCAAACCGGCACGCGACGCGGCGT
>JBFWYF010000324.1:0-7655 GCA_050186685.1 Pirellulaceae bacterium | reverse complement strand
GTCGTCGTCGATGCCGGTATTGCCGAGCATCGTATCGAGCTCATCGCCGCCGAAGATGATGTCGTCGCCGGTGCCACCCAGCAGCGTGTCGTCGCCGAGTCCTCCGGCGATGGAATCGTCGTCGATGCCGGTATTGCCGCGCATCGTATCGAGCTCGTCGCCGCCGAAGATGATGTCGTCGCCGGTGCCGCCCAGCAGCGTGTCGTCGCCGAGTCCTCCGGCGATGGAATCGTCGTCGATGCCAGTATTCCCCAGCATCGTATCGAACTCGTCGCCGCCAAAGATGATGTCGTCGCCGGTGCCGCCCAGCAGCGTGTCGTCGCCAAATCCACCCGCAATCGAATCGTCGTCGTCGATGCCGGTATTGCCGAGCATCGTATCGAGCTCGTCGCCGCCGAAGATGACGTCGTCCCCGGTACCACCTAACAGCGTATCGTCGCCCGATCCGCCTGCCAGCGAATCGTTGTCCGAGATGCCGGTGCTGCCCAGCATCGTATCGAACTCGTCGCCGCCGAAGATGACGTCGTCGCCCGTGCCGCCCAACGCCGTGTCATCGCCCAGTCCGCCCGCGAGCGAATCGTTGCCATCCTCCAGGGCCAATCCGCCGGTTACGCTGTCTTCGAGGTCGCCGCCAAACAGCCGATCGTCTCCTTCACCACCCCGCAGGCTGTTGGCCGCAAGACTTCCCGTGAGCGAGTCGTCGAAGGTGCTCCCGTACAGGTTCTCGAAGGAACCACGAATCTCGACCGTGTGTTGTTCCAGCAGCGGATCCTGCGGATTGACGATTTGCGGGAGCCCGGTCTTCGACAGACTGAAAACGATGCCCGAGAAGGCCAGCTGATAGTCGATCGTGTCGATGCCGGTGGTGGTGGAGGTGCTTTCATCCAGCAGGTCGGCGCTACCCGGCACCTCGACGTAGTAGTCGTTGCCATTCCCGCCGATCATCGTGTCATTGCCGAGTCCGCCGTCGATCGTATCGTTCCCCGCCCCGCCGGCCAGGCTGTCGTTCCCCACGTCGCCCGTGTAAGGGTTCGCCAAGGCGTAGTCGCCCGGGTTGTTGCCGATCAGGATGTCGTCCTGGGAGCCACCCGTAAGCGTATCGTTCCCGAAACCGCCGATCAGCTCCATCGGCATCGTCGAGGCACCGGCCCCGTTGATCGTATCGTCGCCGCCGAGCCCGAACACGACCACGCGGTTTGTGCTCGCGGCGTAGTTGATATTGGTTCCGTTCACAACCGCGTTGCCGTTGTTGACCGTGATAGCGTCGTTGCCGGCCGTACCAATGACGACCTGGGTACGTGTGGTGACGATCCCCGAGTCGTCGTCGGCTACGGTCAGCAGGACCGAAACGGAGGCGCCGGTGGGTGTGAACGTGAACGAGCGGCTGGAGGTCGAGCCGACGGGCGTGCCGCCGGTGATCGTCCAGCTGAAGGTCAAGTTGTCGCGCGTGCCGATGTCCTGGGCGAGGGCCTCCAGGGTGTACTGGCCGGCTGCCAAACTCGGAGCGGCCCGCACGGTTACGGTGGGCGCCGCGTTCACGACCGCGACACCCGTCCCGGTCGAATCCTGGGGTGGTGCGGACACCAGGTAGCCTGTGGCCGTCAAGCCTTGCGGTGCGAATGCGCTGATCAGCTCGCCGGTCTCCCCGTCAAACTTCTTCACGACGGTGCCCCCGTCGGACCAGAGCAAGTCGTCGTTGGCGTCGAGCGTGAAATGGTCCGGCCCGGTCGCCCGGCCGAGCTCCACCGTGCGCTGTAGTTCCTTGGTGTCGAAGCTGTACTCGAAAATGGCCCGGCCCGTGATGAACGAGTCGGCCAGCACGTACAGCGACGAGCCGTCCGGATCGAACAAGAGGTCCGAGGGATTGACGGGCAGGCCTTCCGAATTATTCAGAAAAGTTTCGACCGGCTGACCTGTGACGATGTCGTACTTGGTAATCGAAGAATAGTCGGTGCCAAACAGGTTAGCTGCTCGTGACAGGTAGAGTTGTCCATCCGGTCCAACTACGATTCCCCGCGGCAACGTGCCTACCGCTTCCAGCCCCGGGTTGCCGAAGATGCTGTTGGATGCCAGCGGAAATGGCGGCGGGACCGGCTGTCCGGTTTCATCGTCGTATCGTTCGACGACGTGCGTAGCGGTGTTCAGCACGTACAGCACACGATCGAGACCGGTCGCGATAGTCTGGATCGCGGGAACGAGGTTGGCTGACGCGATCGGGAAGGACGCCAGGTGCGCACCTGTCGCGAGGTCATAGCGATGCACTTCCGTGGTCGAGCCAATCGCACTGCGCATGGCAACATAGAGTTGCCCATTCACACCTACTGCGGCTCCCGTGGCATCTTCCACCGTAATCAAGTTGGTTGGATCGACTACGATTCCCCCCGACGCACCCGTTGTGCCATCGTAGCGCCGCACCGCGTCCGGGCCGGCGAGCCGATCGACGACCAGCAGGTCGTCGGTTCGATCTGACACGTTGATCCGGATGGCGGCCAGGTCCAGCGGGGTGAGCAGTGGGTTATCGTCGAGGTATTGATGGTCGAGTGTGAAGGTCCGTGTGCCGGCGGGCAGGTTGATCCGTTCCAGGGGTGCGCCGTCCGACCACGAGTCCCAATCGACAAGCACCGAATGCGAGTCCTCCGCGCCGGGGTCGAAGAAGGAGCCGGTCAACTTGAGGTGGCCGCTTTCGGTAACGCTCGGAGCGCTAAGCGAGACGAAACTCTGGGCGTCGAACTGGTAGATCCGCCCTCCGTCGACGTTCATGGAATCATCGCTCGGGGCGGCGACGAAAATATCATCCTCGACGAATATGGCGGCAGCGCCGAACTGGTCGGCGCCGGCAGGCGTGGCCTTCTTCAAGGTGGCACGCGAAGTCCCGAACGTGGGGCTCTGCGGATCGATGTCGAACAGAAACGCGGTACCGGAGTTGGCGACCGTCTGGTTGTCCGTGGCGGCGCCGATCAGGACGCGCTGGCCGCGCGCGGCCAGGGCTCCGCCGAATCGCCCCGCGCCGCTGTTCGGGTTGCGCAGGGTCTTCAGCAATTCGCCTAGCCGTCCGGATGCCGGATCCAGGTTGTAGACGTAGACGCCGCCCGCATCGGTCGCCGCGGAATCATCCAGCGGTGCGCCGACGACGGCTGTGAAGCCGGTGCTCGCCAGGACGCTGGCGAAACGGCTGCCGGGGAACGTCGGATGCGGATTCGTGAGCGCGGCCAGCAACTGGCCGGAGCCGGCATCGAGCAGGTAGGCGGCGCCGGCATCCAGCCCGGTGCTGTCGTCGCCCGGGGCGCCGATCAGCAAGCCGCCCCCGACCGGCGTCAGCGCCAGGCCGAATTCGTCCTGGGCCTGCGGTGTGGGATTCGCATAACTGCGCAGCTGCTCGCCGCTGGCCGGGTCGAACAAGTACGCGGCGCCGACGTTGGCCAGCCCCGCGACGGCACGTCCTGGCGCGCCGATGGCAATCAGGTTGCCGACGGCGGTGAGTGCCGCACCGAACCGATCCGCCGCTCCGCCGGCCGGGCTGGCGAACGATTGCACGAGGCCGCCATCCGCCAGACGGAACACGTAAACGCGACCGCCTCCCGTGCTGCCCGGTGCACCCACGACACCATAGGGCCCGACGACCGCTACGGCCGCGCCGAACTGAGCACCCGCTTCCGCGGCGGGCGCAACCAGCGACCGGACGATCCCGCCGGTTGCGGCGTCGTAAACCGTCACGCTGCCGGCTCCCGCCGCGGCACCGATGTCCTCGCCCGGTTCACCGGCCAGGACGAATCCTCCGCCGCTCGCCAGTGCGGTACCCAGGCCATCGCCCGCCGCGGCGGTGCCTCCGCCGAGTGCGACCGCCGCCCCGAACTCGGTGGCGTGGAAGATCGGCGCCGCGTTGCTCACTCGGACCAGCGCCGAACGCCGATCCGTGTTCCCCGACTCGTCCAGGACGGTCAGATCGACTGTGTAATTCCCCTGGTCGGCCAGATAGAACGCCAGGGTCGAGCCGTTGCCTGCCGCATAGTCGGCTCCGTCGCGGCGGACGGCCCAGGCGTAGGTGAAGTAGTCGGAGTCGCTGTCCGTCACGCGGGCCGACAGGGCCAGGATGTCGCCCTCGTTCGGCGTCGCAGCGGGCAGGCCCAGGATCTCGGCTACCGGGATCGCTTTCTGCTGCAAGGACCAGACGAAGCCGCGGGTCTCGCCGGCCAAGAACGGATTCTGGACGCCTGTGCCGGGGTCGAAATCGATCGTGCCGCCCCCCGCGAGGTCGGCATCGCCGACCGCCACGACGCGCCCGTCCGCGCCGACGGCCACACCCGCAGCTTGTGACACCGCACCGGCAGTGCTCGACAAGTCAGTCACCCAGCCCAGCTGTCCCGATGCGGTATACCGCGCCACGAAGGCCTGGAGGTCGGAGGCAAAAGCAACTTGAGACGACTCGAGCGGATCGAAATCGACAAAATCCTCGAACACGCCTCCCACATAAACGTTGTTGTGCGGATCGAGCGCAACGGTTTGAGCCACATCGAAACGATACCCGCCTACGGCCCGGGCCCATACGAATTGGCCGTCGGAGGCGAGCTTCAGCACAAATCCGTCCGTGTCGCCGCTGCTGGCCAGCGTAAACGCCCGGTCCGGGGCCACGTCGAAATCCACCGTGTGTTCGAAACTGCCGACCACCACGACGGCGCCATCGCCCCCGACGGCCAGATCCGTCGCATAGTCGAAGCCCGGGCCGCCGTACGACTGGGCATACGTCGCGGCGAACGATGTCCCCGAAACTTCGGCGCTGAGGACGAATGCATCGTCGACGTTCGAGATGGCGGGTGACAATGCGGCCAGCCCATTCGTCGCGTCCTGGAACGACCCCGCGACCCAGACGCGATCCGTGCCACCCTGTCTCCACACGCCCACGGCTTCCGCGGCGTCGTCCCCCTCACTTCCCAGCCGTTCGACCGCCACAAAACCACCACCGCTGTCGAGTGCCCAGAGAAAGGCATCCCAGGAAGCGCCCGTGGCCGTGAGGCTCGCGTCGGTCGCCGAGGTATCGAAATCCACCGTCCCCGAGAAACTGCCCGCGATGTACGAGACGCCGGACGCCCCCACCGCGATGGCGTTGCCGTGGCCGGTGACCAGCCCGGCGTGGGCCGTCGAACGTCCCCACAAGACATTACCCGACGAAGTGAGACGCACGACGAAGGGTCGGGAATTGGCGTCACCCAGGAGCGTGGCCGTGGTCGTGCCATCCGTGATGGCGACGTTGTGCGTGACGCGCCCCGTGAAGACCACGTCACTGTTCGTCGGATCGAGCGCGATACCCAGTCCCCACGCTTCGGCGGCCAGCGTGCCGTCGAGCTGCCGCTGCCACAGCAACGCGCCGGTGGGGTCGAATTTGGCCACGTACGCGGCGGTGATCCCGGTAGTGGTCAATGGCGCAGCCGGACCCCCACCGTCCAGGTCGGCTGAATCGGCGAAGTAGCCGGTCACGTAAGCGTTCCCCGCGCTGTCGAGCACGACGTCGTGTTGCGAGAAGCTGTTCGACGCCAGATGGGTCTGCGTCGTGACAAACTCGAACTCGACCGGCGGGACGCTACGGGCCAGCAGCGTCAGGCCTTGCGCGGTGTACACCGGCGCCAGCTCGCGCCCCGGACCTCCCGGTGCGGGCAATTGCAGCTGGTCGAACTGACCGCTGCGCAGCGCGGAGGAAACGACCGGAAACGTATCACCCGGTGTAGGCTCGAATTCGTTCAGCAACTCCACGCGCAATGTGCCGGCCAGCGACGCCGTGCCGGTGACCCGCAGCCGGTCGAACTGCGGGACGTCCGGATCGCGTCCGGCCAACTCGAGGAGCAGCGTCGCATCCGGACCCTGGACGTAGTTGCCGGTGATGTCCAGCAGTTCGGGCGAGTTCCCGGGGGACAACGTCGCGCCGGCATTCTGGACGTCCGCCGCCACGGTTCCTGCGCCGCCCAGCCTTCCGCCCGTCAGCGTGACGCCCAGGGCGGGCGACAACAGCCCGTCGACCCGCGTCGCTCCCGCCGTCTGCGTGTACGTGACATCCGCGAAGTTCTCGTAAAGCGCGTGGATCTCGGCGGCCGTCAGCGCGCGATCGTACAGCCGGACTTCGTCGATGACGCCGGGGAAAAACTGGCCTGTCGTGCCGCCGTTGATGTCGGCGCCGATCAGCAGAGGCTTGGTGTCATAGGCGATTGTGCGCGTCGAAGTCCGCGTCGCTCGGGCGACGCCGTCGTAATACAACGTCAGCGTGTCGGCCACGTCGTCGAAGGTCATGGCGACATGGTGCCAGTCAAATGGATCGGCCGTCTGCGCGAAGGAGATCTCATCCGTAGTGCCGGCCGCGTCGGTAATGGCGGCGCGGAACGTGCCGGCATACCAGAGGGCGAATGAATCTCCCGTGCTGGAGCCTACCGGCTTGGCCACGATCATCTTCGGCGGGGTAGTCGTCGATTGAAAATCGACCCACGCGGCGACCGTTACGCTGCTCGGACGCAAGGCGGGCTCATCGGGAATCGTCACGTAATCGTCGACACCATCCAGTGCGAAACCACTTCCCAGGCGACCGGCAGCGTAGCCTGCCCCGCCAGCCACCGTTCCGTGCCGGGGACCGGCGCTGTCGTTCGCGTTCCCGTTTGCCTCGTAGTGGCTGATTAGCCCGGCGGCCGGCCGGGTATCCGTGGCGCCGAACGTGCTGCCGGCATCGATGTCCAGTTGCCCGGCGTTGACAAAGTTGGTGGCCGGGACGAAGGCGCGTCCGCCCGTGACAGTCAGGCGCCCGTTGCCGTCGATGGCCGACAGGGACTCCAACGCGTTGTGCGCCGCATACCCGAGGCTGGGACTGCCGCCCAGGACACGGGAGTCGGCGCCGTCGAGAATCAGATGGGCGTTCAGCCGGTGGATCTCGACCGCGGAAACCGCGGTCGTGTTGTAATACAGGCGCAGGATGCTGGCAGGTCCCACGTGCCATGTCCCGCCGTTCAACGTCGACTGGTAGGCACTGCCGATCAGGGTCGCGTTCGTGAGGTTGGCGTTCGTCGTTGTTTGCGTCGTGTTGGGGTTGATGCGCAGCTCGGATCCATTCAGCGTCTGGATCGTTCCCTGATTGCTGAAGTTCGTCGCCGTGATGTTGAACAGGCCTCCGGCGACGTCCGGCCCGACGACACCCAGCACCGTGAGCGTCGCAAGCTGGTTAAACTTGGCCTGATGACCTCGGATGGTGAGCCCGGAATCGATCGTCAGTGCGAGCGAGCCGGAGTTCGAAAGAATTTCATTCGAGGTATTCGCGCCAAAGACGATCGTCCCGTTGCCCGTCCACGTCTGGTTGTCCTGGATGAAGAACCGGGTGTAGGTCGCGCCACTGGCCGCGCCAGGGCGAATCGTCGTGTGCAGAGTCAATCCCTGATAGATGCTGAGCGAGACATTCGTGGTGCTGAAATCCGTTTCGCCGTCCAGCGTGTAGGCTCGGAACGCCCCGCCGGTAACGATCAGCTGTGCGGCGCCGGCCGTCGTCAACCGGCCGAACTCCAGAGCGCCCGCCATGATCCACGAACCCGTGACATCGTCCAGGTGGACGTCGCCCGTCACCGTGGCGTTCAGACCCACTCGGACAATCGAGGAGGGATCTCTCGTGAATTAGATCGGAAGAGCACACG
>JBFWYF010000323.1:0-7655 GCA_050186685.1 Pirellulaceae bacterium | reverse complement strand
GAAACCGAACTCGAGCACGCCATGGACCGCACGGTCGACTCGCACTGGAACGATCAGCAAGTGCCTGGGCTCACCGCCGGCCAGTCCCGCGCTCCAGCGGAGATAACCGACCGGCACATCCGTCAGGGAAATCGTCCGCCGATCCTGCACGGCTCGCCATAACAAGCCGTCCCCCGACTCGACCCGCAACGGGACTCCGTCTCCCGCCGGAACACCGTATGCCGCGACTCGCCGCAACACCGACGCTTCCCGCACGAAAAAGACACCTGCCTGCGCGTGCATATACTCGGCCAAGAACTTCAAGACGCTGTCGCCGACCTCCTCCAAGCTCTTCTCACCTCCCATGGCCTCGCTGAGCCCCATTTGCCCGGTCTGCAGCCAGTCCTGTCGCCGTACCGCAATCTTGCTGCGAATGAAATAGAAACCTACGATCGCGACGACAAAGTTGGTAAAGATGCCCAGACTCCGATTGACGAGGACTACGGAGCGATCCATACCGGGTTCATCCGTCGCGTAGCCGATCGCCATCAAGGCGGAGGATAGCAATGCCACTCCCAGCGGCAGCTCGGGTCGCCACGACCACACCGCCAAAACGACCGGTATGAAGTAGACCACCCACACCGCGAAACCCAGCGGCGTGAATAGATCGGCCACCAGTACCCCCGCCATCGACCACGCCATGCCCGCATAGACCAGGGCCGAGGTCTCGCCAATCCACGGGAAAGCTTGTTGGGCGGCGGTAGGCGCGCGCTGGGAAGGATTACTTGAATTCATCTCGAGATCAGAGAGAGTGCGTGGACTAACGGTCGCCGACCGGCAATGGCCATTCGGATCCCGTGCCATTGTAGCGGCCGGGCAATCTCACGCGGCGACGGACGCGCCCTCGTCCGCGAGAGATTCGGCAAAATCCACGCTTGTTGGACCCCGGAGACCATCGACGCCGCGGCCCCCGACGACTTCGACGGCGCCTCGCCAACCGGCGCGACTCTCCGGCAGTCGCGGCAGTCGGGCTGAAAGCGCACTGGTCATCGGACGATCACTCGACGACGACCTCCAACAGTCAGCATCCACGCCTCCGCGATTCGTTGTGAAGGGCACGTGGTCCGGCTTTGGTGACGATTACACAAGGACTGTCTGCGGCGCGAAGCGATAAGCGGCGTATTCTGCGTGAATCGGAATACTCAATCTTCGTTCTCCGGAGCGCGGCCCCATTTCGGGCACGGCACTTGCGAAGCATCCCGCCTACTGGAAGTGACCACTAACTTTTCTTTGTTGGGGAGATGACCATGAAAGCGACGATTACTTTCGGAGCGATTTGCTTGCTGGCCTTGGTGGCCGGTTGTGAAGAAACGCCTGCGGACCGGGAAGCCGATGCCGTTCGCGACTCGACTCAGCAGCAGGCCGACCAGGTGCGCGACGCGACGCAGATGGAAGCCGATCAGGTACGTGACGCAACGCAGAATGCGGCCGAGAACATCCGCGACCGAACGGGACGAGATGCCTTCGGCAATGCTCAGACTGATGCCGCGGAAAACCGTGCCGACGCCATCGAATCGCAGGGCGAGCGCAAGGCCGATTCGATCGAAAACCAAGGCGAAAATAAGGCCGACGCCGTCGAAAGCCAGGGCGAAAACAAGGCCGACGCCGTCGAAAGTCGCGATCCTGGCTAGTGCTCCGCGACAGAACGGATTGCCACGGTGGACAGAACCCGACGAGGCATTTGCCTGGCCGGGTTTTGTTCGTTGGAGCAACTGACGTGACGGGGGACTACCCTCGCGGCCAGGAATCTGATTGGCTAGTGCGTTACCGGCGGCGGCATAGACAGGGTACCTGGGGTGCCGTTTCGGGCCGGTTCAAGTCGATGCCTGCCTGGAGGACCCTGCCATGTCTCGGATTACTCGTCGCGATTTTCATACCGCGGCGGTTGGCGCTACGGCCGCTGCCACTGCTCTCTCCGCCAAGCGTGTGCTAGGAGCCAACGATCGGATTCGTCTCGGATTCATCGGGCTCGGCAATCGTGGAGACCAGGTGCTCGATGCTTTCTTGACACAGGAAGACTGTCAGGTCGTGGCGATCTGCGACCTTCATCAGCCTTATCTGGAGTTTGCCGCCGACAAAATCGGAGGGCAGCCAACTCTTTATCAAGACTACCGGAAACTGCTGGAACGGCAGGACGTGGACGCCGTGGTCATCGAAACGCCGGATCACTGGCACGCGCTGCAGATGATACACGCCTGCGAAGCGGGCAAGGACGTCTATGTCGAGAAGCCGCTTTCGTTGTGCGTGGCCGAAGGACGTGCCATGGTCACGGCCGCTGAGCGCCATCAACGAGTCGTGCAAGTTGGCATCCAGCGACTCTCGTCACCGCTGGGGAAAGAAGTCGCCGAATTGATCCAGGGAGGAGCAATTGGCAAAGTCACGGCGGCACGCGCGTTTCACGTTCAGAACGAATGGCCCCTGGGAATTGGTAATCCACCGGACAGCGAGCCGCCCCAGGACTTCGATTGGGATACCTGGCAGGGCCCGGCTCCTGCGCGCCCCTACAACGTAAACCGGACCTTTTATCGGTTCCGCTGGTTTTACGATTACTCCGGTGGTCAGCTGACGAACTTCGGCGTGCATTATCTAGCGTCGATCCATTGGGCGCTTCAGGTCCGGGCGCCGCAGTCGGTCGCGGCGATGGGAGGCAAATTCGCCAACTACGACAATCGCGAAGTCCCCGATACCTTGGAAGTGCTCTGGCATTACCCGGGCGACACGTTGGTGACATTTTCGCAGTTCAATGCCTCGGCAGCGCCGGCATCCGTACGGCGGTGCGAGATCGAGTTCCGCGGCACGCTTGGTACGCTCTATCTGGACACGAGCGGCTATGAGATTGTTCCCGAAGTCATTCTGCCTCATGAATTCGTCGCCCGTACGCCCACGAATCGAGCTCGTGAGCGTGCGGCCCGAACGGGCGGCCAGACGAAGATCGCCGGCCGGAAAGCGACGGGCAGGATTTCGGACGCCGACCACGCGCGAAACTTTCTCGATTGCGTCAAGTCGCGGCAGCAGCCGACTTGTGACATCGAGTTCGCTCACCGAGCGACATCTGCCGCGCTGGTGGCCGGTATTGCGCACCGCACCCGCGCACTGCTGGACTGGGATCCCGATGCGGAGCGGTTCAAAAACCACGATGCCGCCAATGAGCTATTGCGTTACGAATATCGAGCGCCGTATAAGCTGCCGACGTAATCGTCGCGGGAGTTGCGAGACTTGCGATTCGGCAGCGAGGCGGAGATGCCACGGAAGTCTTACGAGGCCGCTGACGGCGGCGTCTGGCGACTTCCGCTACGGATGCGAACTCTGGCGACTTCCGCTACAGGCTTATTAATGTCAGGCCGATGTACTCGCCCGGCCGGTCGCCCGGTCGCGCCGTGACACGACAACGCAAAGTTGGCTCGAGCCAGATTGCTGAGTACGAACATGTCACGGCCGGAGTCGGTCGGCGCAGCCCTTGGGCTGAGCCGAGAAACTGGGTCGCTGTCTGGGAAGTGAGGCCGCGAGACACGGTCCCCACGACGCGAAGCGTACCGGCTTCCGGCAAGGCGATGACCAACGATTCGACATCCTCGCCCCCGGCGGATCCGCCCACGTAGCCGACGATCCGGCATTCGAGTTCGACAGTCGAATCTGACTGGTTCTGGGCGGCCGGGTCCGACGCGCTCGCCGTGTGCCGATTCGCGGACGCAGCTGCATTGGCGCTAAGCTTTCCTGCGCCGGACTTGTTGGCAAGCTCACCCATCGCTTCCTCCATGGTGAGCGACGACGAGCCGGAATTCGCGGGCGCCGCCATCGCGCCCGCCGGCGGCTCTTTCTTCGGCGGGGCGGGTGTCGATTCAAAGCGTACCAACTCACCATAAGGAACGCCCAGCAGCACATGCGCGGCGATAATCGACCACAGCCCGCCAAAAGCGATGCTCAGCCGGTGACTGGACCGTTGAAAGTCCATCATGGCTTGCACCCAGATGCGCATTGGCGAGCTCAGGACGTCCATCAGTTCCACGCTGCTATCCCGCTTCATCGCGGCGTAGGCGATGGTGGCGTAGGAGCCCAGCACGAGCGCCAGGCCCCCTCCGGCCTGACCTGCGGACCACAGCAGGCGTTCGGGACTGCCGACCGTTGTATACGCGCGACCGGCGAGGGCGAGTCCCACGGCGCCGAGCATGGCGCCGGCCAGTTGCCAGGCCCACGCGGGGACGCCCAGAGGCGGCGTCACGACGGCTGGCTCCGTCGGTTCGACGGCCGCGGCGGTCTGCCTTTCCGAGTCATCCAGTTCGATGCAACGCCCTAGTACGGCATAGTATCCGCACGCTTGGCACCAGCTTTCGCGGCCGTAGTCGGGCGACTGGCAGTTCGGACATGCGGGCCGGAGTGGCTTTCCGAGTTGTCCTGGATTGTCTTGCGCCGCGCTGGCCACGGGGAGCGTGTCGATTGTTTGGGACATAACGATGATACCAGTAGAAGAGGTCGAGTTCGGCTCCTCATTGACGAAATATACGTCAGCGTTCTTGGTGACGGGGGATGCCTCAGGGGCGAGCCCCGGGGCCATTCCGCGGTACGACAGCGTGACTCACCTTTCGCCGAAATCCGCCGGCTGGCAGTCGTTTTGCACGCCCCGGCGGTTCGATGGAATGATAAGGATACGACGCGGGTTCACGCGGCACGAGGCGGATCTTCCAACCGGTGCCAGAGGGCGACTGGCAACCCCGCGGCAAGCTCGCATACAATTCACAGCCCCATTCGAGACATTCGACGCATGGCCACGACGACCAACCAGATTCCAGTGCTTCACGTGCTGGTGTCCCGCCAGCGAGAGACACTCTGCACGGTGGACACCGTCGTGCCGCTCGAACTCGGTCGTCAACGCGACGACGAGCCCGAGGCGTATCGCCAGTATCCGCTGGTTCCCGCCGGCGCGCGGATCGTCATCGCGGAACGCAACGAGAAGTCGGCGTTATCTCGCCGCCACGTGCGGATTGACCCGGCCGGCGACGCCTGGATCGTGTCGAACGTCAGTGCGGCCGTCGACGTCATGATCAATGCCCGGGACGTGCTGAAACCCGGCAAGAATCGCGAAGTCGCAACTCCGTTCACGCTCGCGCTAGGCGACCGCACGATTCACGTCGAACGCGCGAACGCCAACGCACACAGTCCGGAGCAGTTTGAGAGTACCGACAAACAGCCGATCATTCTGCTGGAGGAAGAGGAGGACGACACCGAGGAAGACGCAGAGATTTCTTCGCTGGGGCGCAAACCGCCCATGTTGCAGGAGACGGCCCCGACTCCGGTACCGCTCAACCAGCTGATCGGTAAGACGGCGGACGGGGAGTTACTGCTGCACTGGCTTCAGTCCAGCATGGCGGTCTTTCAGAGTGCGGCGAGCTCGCCCGATTTCCTGTCGAAGGCGTGCGGCGCCATGCTGGACATGGTCGGCTTGGATACGGCCGCCGTCATGCGGTGGGTATCCGGCCGGTGGCATCTGGACACGTTGCGAACCCGCAATCCGCGCGTCAACGCCCATAACTGGCAACCCAGCTACCGGATGCTGGAAAAGGTGCGCAAAGAGAAATGCACGTTCCGTAAGATTCCGTTGATGTCGGTGTCGGCCAGTCTGAAGGAAGTCGAGAACCTGGTCGTCGCTCCGATTCTGGCTCCCAACGGCGAGGTGATCGGCGCCTTGTATGGCGACCGCAAGGGCAACCCCGAAAACTCGGCTACGGACGTGTCGCCGCTGGAAGCGAAGCTTGTGGAGCTGCTGGCCTGTGGCGTCGCGGCGGGGCTGGCGCGCCTGGACCAGGAATTCGCCGCGGTGCAGGCGCGTGTCCAGTTCGAGCAGTTTTTTACGCCCGAGCTGGCGCGGCAGCTCGAGACAGAACGCAATCTGCTCGACGGGAAAGACGCCGAGATCTCCGTGCTGTTCAGCGACATCCGCGGTTTCAGCCGCATTGCCGAGCGACTGGGCGCCGCCCGCACGGTCGCGTGGGTCGCCGACGTCATGGAAGCGCTGTCTGAGTGCGTCATGCGCCATTCCGGAGTCTTGGTGGACTACGTCGGGGATGAACTGATCGCGATGTGGGGCGCGCCGGTCGAGGAAGCCGATCATGCGCGACTCGCCTGCCGAGCCGCGCTGGACATGCTCCGCTGCATGACGCCGCTCAACAAGAAATGGGAAAGCGAGATCCGGGAACCCACCCACTTCGGCATCGGCATCAACACGGGCATCGCTCGCGTCGGAAACACGGGTTCGCGACGCAAGTTTAAATACGGCCCGCTCGGCAACACGGTCAACCTGGCCAGCCGTGTACAAGGAGCGACGAAATACATACATGCCCAACTGCTGATCACCGAGCATACCGCCGCGCTGCTGCCCAAGAACGAATTCGCATTGCGGCGCCACGGTCGCGTGCGCGTCGTGAATATCGAAGAACCCTGTGGACTGTATGAGATTTCCGCCGATGCCAGTGAGAACTGGCAGTCGATGTGCCAGCAATATGAGGCCGCGCTGGCGGCTTTTGAACGCGGCGAGTTTCTCGCTGCCACGAAAATGCTGGGCAACCTGGTGGCCGACCATCCCGAGGACGGGCCTTCGCAGCTGCTTCTGTCGCGCGCTGTGGGAGCCTTGATCGATCCCAGCCGCTTCGATCCGGTCTGGAGCATGTCCGGCAAGTAGGCCAGGTAAAGAGTGCCATAAGCGTGCCCCGACGCTTTGCCGTCGTGATTCTGTCCGATCCACGACGGCGGAGCGTCGTGCCGTACTTCGCAGGGGCGTAAACGCCGAGGACGCAGATCCTCGCAGACCAACGCTCTGCGCCACTTCTGCGGCCATCTGCGATTTCTGCGTTTCGATTCTCCCGCCGGACCTATGAAAAGCAGCCCTGACCCTCACGCGCGCACAGTGCCGAAGCCGAGCGGCCATAAGCGCGGAGCGGGCCAGCCGTCGTAGGTGCAGCTTGCACATAGCGGTAGTTCAGACCGACCGCGGTCGCGCAGCGTAGCGCGGTAGAGCGTCAGCCGGTCTCCCCACCAGATTTGTTCCAGCGCCTCGACGTTGACGTCTCCGACCACAATGTCTCCGTACAAGTCGCAGCAACAAAGCGACGCGCGCCCGTCAGGCTGCACGGACATCATCGTGGACGGGCGCAGGCAGTTCCGCTGCCGCACATCCCGCGCGTTTCGCTCGCGGGTGTCGTCCGTCAGCAGCTGGATGTTGCCGCCTCGGTTCTCGACAAACGACCCTTCCGCCCCAGGTCTGCGGTCCAGGACGATCAGACGCTCGTGCTCGAACTGCCGGATCTTATGCAGGACCTCGTCGTCGTACACGCTGACCCCCAGCACGTCCAACCCGTTGGCCAGCAGCCGGTGAAACTTCTCCTCGGTCAGCAGATCGCCGTTGCTGACCAGCGACAACCAGCAATCGGGCAGGCTGGTGCGCGACAGCTGCAGGATCTCTTCCAGCCGCTTATCGAGCAGCGGCTCGTTGATCTTGTACCACGACAGACGGCCGCGATATTCGAGCCGCTGCAAGTTCGCCACGATGCGTTCGATGAGCGGCCAGGACATGCGCTGCACCGGCTCCGACTCGCGCGGCTGACCGAATTTGCAGAACCAGCACG
>JBFWYF010000322.1:0-7669 GCA_050186685.1 Pirellulaceae bacterium | reverse complement strand
ATCCGGGAGGTGTCATGGTGGCGTTTGCGGATGGAAGCACGAGCTTCTTTAACGAACGAATTGCATACTATGTGTACGCTCACCTGATGACGCCCAACGGCCGAAAGTCCGATCATTACTTCTGCAAGTATGTGTTGCAGCAGTCGGACTACGAGTAATCCTCAGGCGGTGCGGTCGTAATCGGATCGCGCGATCCGGTTATGTACCTTACTGCGGCCGGGGCGGGATTTCGGACAAACGCAGTCCGCGGAAAGACAGGTTGGTTGTCGGGTCGTGCCCCTGCAGCATCAGCGTCCCGGGCGCATCGCGTCGCCCATTGCGAGGATTGTCGTGCGGGGGGCGATCGTCCGTCCAATCACTGACCTGGTAGCCATTGACCCACGCGGCCATGTGGTTCCGGTCCGCGACCAGCGTCATATGGAACCATTCCAGATCGTTGGGAACGACCAGACGGGCATCCTGGCGGCGGAAGATACCGCCCGTCCCGCAGTCCATCGGCTGCGACCGGTCTCCACCCTTCACGCCATTGTGAATCTGGCATTCGTATCCATTCATCTCCTCTCCGGGAATACATCGAAAGAAGACGCCGGAGTTCAACTGGGGAGCGTGACTGATACACTCGAGTTGGAACACGAAGTCCCCGTAGGACCCAGCCGATTCCAGCTGTCCCCGCCCGTTTTCCACATGGAGCCATCCTTCGGGCGTAACCCGGAACTTACTGGGTAGATTGGGATACTCCTTCCATCCGGTCAGATCCCGGCCATTGAACAGCGCGGAAGTTCCCAGCGGTTTTAACCGGATATTACGAAACGCCACGCGTCCCTGATTCAGTTGCAGGCCGATATGGCCGCGCCGCAGGGGAGCGGGATCGGTGTAGTCCAGGACCGGTTTACCGTTCCACTTCACGCCCACGTGGTCGCCCTGGACCGTTACCTCGAACGCCTGCCAATCCGTTCCCTCGAATTCGCCTTCGGCTTTGACTCGCTTGACGAGGCTGCAGGTGGGAAACGGGTTATCCGATGGCGCGATATTCAGCTCGTAACAATCCTTGGCCGGATCCAGTGGCTGGAGCGGCGTGTGCAAGAAGATGCCGCTGTTCGTGTTCGCCTCGCAACGGTACTCGACCTTCAGTACATAATCGCCAAACTGGGCAGTCGTACACAGCAGCCCCGGACTTCCTCCGTCGACCACAATCGTCTCGTTCTCGACGCGCCAGGCCGCGTCGCTGCTCGCTTTCCAGCCGAAGAGCGTCCGACCATCGAATAGCGAAATCCAGCCTTCGCCCAGTTCCTGATCGGACAGCGGGCGCGGGGCTTCCGTCACGGGCGGGACGCTGGCTGTTGCGTTCGTGCGCGATTCCCGTTGGTCCGCTGCGGGAACGGCCGTCGGCACGGACACTGCGCCGCCCTGTTCTCCGCCGGTCGGCGCACAACCGCTCAGGATCACCAAGACGCCGACGACCGCGCTGGCCCCGGCGCGCATCGCTCTGTCACGTCGTCGAGCGCCAGCCGGGCCAGGGTGTCTCGAGCCTGAGAATACGGACGGCTGCGCAACCTGCAAACAAGACATGTCGTCTCCTTAAGATCAACGAGGAAATAACTACCCTATGCCCCCTCGCCTTCTTTGGGGAGTGGGCGGACGGGGCGTTGGTGAGGGTATTTCCCGGCCGTCTATGCTTCGCCGATCTCCAGGCGAACGTTGAAATCCAACCAATCGCTCACCGCCCGATCCGGATCCGGCAGGGAGATTTCGATCATCAACTGATTGCGCGGCGCGAGAAGCTCCCGCACGCCCACGCGAGCTAACCCCTCTTCGGCCGTAACGCGAGCAAGGTATTGGCCATTGAGCTCCGCGACGCCCGCCCAGCCGCCGGACTCGATCACCAAATCGACACGATCCCCCGGCGACAGCCCAGTCGGTCGTCCGAAGGCACGGCAAGCCCGGATACGACCCGCGAAGCGGGTTCCCCAAACGGCTCGCCAGTCGATGGGAATCGGTCCAGTCAGCGCGGCTTCCCCCTCCGCCTTGACGGCACTGCCCTGCGCTTCCCATCGCCAAGGACCGCGCAGCCGAATGACATGCGCTGGCCGAAACTCGGACTCGCCGCTGCTCATATCGGTTACCGAGATGCCTCGGACTCCTCGCTCTGCCGGCGGAGGGCGCGCCCGGAGATGCAAATGTACGCGACCCGGCCGGCTTCGTCTCGGACGACCGGGACCCGGACTGGCGACTGTGATTCGTCATCCGCTACGAGCATGCCCATCAAGTCCGGTCCAAGCTTGACGACGCGCCCCGCGCGCGGACCGTCCTCGGTCTGCTTCGTCCGGCGCCACCGCAGCTGGCCTTCTTCCTGGTACCATTCCAAGGTCTGACGCAAATTGGAAAACGTACCCACGAACTGTTGCTGCTCTCCCTCGTTCCACGGCGCCGGTTCCGAGGACTCGTCGCTCGGTGCGGAGCCTGAAACGCCGGTCAGGGACAGCGCTATCTTCCAGGATCGAGGCAAGGAGCTGCCGGTGCGATTCGTCAGGACGATCACCGCGGTGCGCCGCTCAGGCAACATTGCAATATGACTGCCGTATCCTGCGCGGGAACCTCCGTGTTGCCAGATCGTTTCCCCCTGCCATCGTCCGATAGCGAGGCCGTAACCGTACTGATCGGAGGTACCGGGACGCGGTACATGGGGACTCGACAATTGGGCGACGACGTCAGCGGGAAGCACCTGCTGTCCGTCCAGACGCCCCTGGGCCATCAGAGCCCGGACGAAGCGGGTCAATTCGAAGACGTTCGAGTAAATCTGCCCGGCGGGGCGCGTGGCCGCGTTGTCGGCCTGAGGGCGGACCACCTCGGCTTTTCCCCGGCGCACTTCGTGACCGATCGCCAGCGGCCAACTCATGGCTGCCGTCGGCCGCACGGTGGAACGCGTCATTCCCAGCGCACGGAAGAGCCGCTCGTCCAGCACATCGGCATAGGGCTTCCGTTCGATCACCTCGCAAACATGGCCCGCGATCCAATAGCCGGGATTGGCATAGGAATAAACGTCACCCGGCCGAGCGAACAACCAGTGACGGTCATCCATCTGGCGTACGATTTCGCCCAGAACCGCGTCGTCGTGGCGGCCGCTCATCTTCGATTCGTCGGTCAGCCCGGCGGTATGGGTGAGCAGCTGGTGTGGCGTTAGCGCCGCAATCGCCGGGTGGAGTTGGGCGATATGGTTTCCCACCGGTTCGTCGAACTTGAGCTTCCCCTCGGCGGCCAGCAATCCCATGGTGGCCGCCGTGAACATCTTGGTCGTCGACCCGAGGCGAAACAGCATTTCCGGTCGGACGGGTTCTCGCGTGTCCACGCTCGCCATTCCGAATCCCTTCGCGAACACGAGCTTGTCATCCTGTATGACGGCGACGGCCGCGCCCGGGGTGCGCGAGGCGCGCAGCTCATCCTGTATCATCCGTTCCAACGCCGCGAAATCCGCAACCGGAGCACCGACGGATTCGGGAGCCACCGACGCTTGCCTGGCCGGCTTCACGTGACGATCGAACCAGTCGATCATCTCCGCCAACGTATGCTCGATCGATTCCCGAGCGACGTAGGCGTGGGCCTCGTAAGGCAGCATCACCAGTCGAGCCATGCCGCCATTGCCGTGAATGGCCTGGTACATCCGCTCGCTCTGCAGCGGAAACGTGCCCGTATTATCGTCCGCCGCGCCATGGATCAGCAGGAGTGGTTCGCGGATGCGGTCTGCGGCCAGGAACGGTGATACCCGAAAATAGGTTTCACGTGCTTCCCAGAGAGTGCGCCGTTCGCTCTGGAATCCGAATGGCGTGAGCGTACGATTGTAGGCCCCGCTCCGTGCGATGCCGGCCCGGAACAGATCGCTGTGGGCCAACAGATTGGCTGTCATGAATGCTCCGTAGCTGTGCCCTCCCACTCCGACTCGTTCGGGGTCGGTTACTCCCAGTTCCACAGCCTTGTCGATCGCAGCCCGCGCACTGTCGACGATCTGGGTCACGTATGTGTCGTTCATGGTCTCCGGTGTCCCCACGACGGGCATGCTCGCCCCATCGAGCACCGCGTACCCAGCCAGCACAAAGAACAAGTGCGAAATTCCGCCAATCGTCGTGTAGCGGCGAGTGGATCCCGACACCTGGCCGGCCGTTCTGGCTTCGTTGTACTCGCGGGGATAGGCCCATACGAGTGTCGGCAGCGGATGTGAGGGCGGGTGGTTCGGCGGCAGATACAACGTGAACGACAAGGGCACACCGTCGGCCCGGGCATACGTGATGAGCTTTTTCTGAATGCCTCGCAACTGCGGTGTGGGATCGGGAAAGTCGGTCAGCGATCGGGCCGCGGTTTCACCCGCCTGGCGGATCCGGTAATTGGGCGGTTCCTGCGGATTTTCCCAACGTGTGATGAACTCGCGTCCATCGTCTCGGAGCAACCCGATAACTTGCTCGTAGCTTTCCCGGTCGCAGTGGAACAGCCGTTCGGTCTGGCGTGTCTCCAGGTCGAAGCGATCGAGAAAGGGCCGATCCCCTTCGTCCGATGCCCCCTCACCCTCGAGAAAGATCGCCGAGCCGTGCTGCCACAGCACGCGATGCCCGTTGGCCAGCGTTCGCAGAAGGGGTGTCCCCGGATCGGAATACCGGTCCTGGACCGAGCGATCCCAGAGCAGCACACCGGTCTCGCCCGGACGATCCGCCGAGATCCAAAAGGTGCGAGCCCAGCGCCGTTCGCGGTCGTACTCACGCAGCAGCGCGCGGCCATCCTGGGCGGACCAGACGAGCGAAGTGAAGCGGTGTTCGGTGCGGGCCACCTCGGTCGGTTCCTCGCGAAACGGCTCGCGCAACAGGCGAATGCGGTCTCGGTGCGGGACCGAGCGGCGGGGGTCGCCACCATCCAGGGCTTCCGTCCACACGAGCGTGGCTGGTTCATCGGGACGCCAGTGATAAGCACGCGGCCCGGTGGGGACCCCCTCGATGGGCACCTGGTCCTCGAGCGGCAGATCCGCAAGGGCGTATTCCGACTCGCCGGACAGTCCCCACACGTGGACCTCCCGTGGAAACATCGAGGCGGGATGCAGGTACGAGCACGGTCGCTTCAGTCTCGATACCAGCAGGTGCCGACCGTCCGGCGAAACGGCACACGCGACATAGACGGCCGGCGGGCCCAGCGGGACAACGGAGGCATCGGCGCGTATGAGCGCAAGTTGCGAGGTGGCGAAGTAGTCGAACTCCGCCTCCTCGTGTGAATCATCCAGCAAATCCTGATACGTGCGTACTGGACCGGCGCGTCCCGATGTTTCCTGCTCGGTCGGCCCGAGCGGGATGTTGGGACGCATGGGCCGTCGGCTTCGTTCGGCCGGAATGGCTCGGCAGAGCACGCTGCGGCTGTCTGGCATCCAGTCGATCGGATCTCCAAACACGGCGTTAACGGCCAGGCCCGGCACTTGCCTCAGTCGCCCGGTTTGCGTGTCGGCCATCCACAGCTCGACTCGGTCAGCGGTGGTGTTCGTGAAAGCCAGACGATTCCCATCGGGCGACCAGCGCGGCCAGCTGATCCGCGCATGCGGCGGTAAGGCCAGGGGCCGGACCGCTCCGTCGGCGATCGAGCGGATCTCGGCCGCAACGTAATAGTCGCTCCGATGCGGACCGTTTGTGCGCGGATTGATCCGGAGGCCGGCAAGTCCCAACATGGGCTCCGCCAGTTCCGCTATCCCCGGGTAGCGGATGCCGTGAAGCACCAGCAGGAAGCGGCGCGTCGGATCGATGGAGACCACCGGCCGAGCCGGCGCGTCGAGCACCGCGCGGATGGCATCCGGGGCCCGTCGATAGCCCTCCGTCCGGGCTACCGGGACAACGAGACTGCTCAGCAGGGCGAGGAGGACGAGTTGTCGACGGCGGCGCAGCCACTCAGCGGTCATGCGTGAACTCCGGATTGCCGGGAAGGAGAGGTGGCGCCAATATTGCGGTCCCTCCAGGCGTCCGTCAATCTGCACGGGACATTTTCACATCCATCGAGATAGATCCATGGAAAAGGGGTTGCTACAATGCCGGACCGGATGGACTTCCCGCTCTTACATGTTACGAGGAGCCTCATGACGCCACGCCCCGCTATCCCTTGCCGGACAAGTCAGCACGCTGGTCATGCTGCGACTTCGCTCTCCATTCCGTCCCAAGACACGATTCGCGTGGGTTCTCGGCGGTGGTTTTTGCAGACGGGGGTCGCCGGCCTGGCCGGATTATCCATGGCCGACATGCTACGGAGCCGAGCGCTGGCGGCGGCAGCCGGGCAGCCCGTGCGGGACCGCAAAGCCGTAATCGTCTTCTGGTTATCGGGGGGGCCGAGCCACATCGATATGTGGGATCCCAAACCCGACGCGCCTCAGGAAATCCGCAGCCCCTTTGGTACGATTGCGACCTCGCTGCCAGGCGTCGAGTTCACGGAACATCTGCCGTTGCAGGCCTCTATCGCCCATAAGCTGTCGATCGTCCGTTCCGTGGACTGCTCGGCGAGTAATCACACACCCATAACGATGCAGGCCGGCAATCCGCTGGCCCGGCGCACGGATGACGGCCGCGACGGCGCCGGTTACCCGGCGATGGGATCGGTGGCGGCCAAGTTCCGTGGCGCGAATGATCCGGACTTGCCAGCCTTCGTCGGTCTTGCCCCCTCGTGGAAAGCCGACGTGTGGGGGGCTGCTGATCTGGGCAGCCATTACGAACCCGTCAAAGGGCTTGAATTGACCGGCAAATTCACGTTGCCGGAAGGGATCCAGCTGCCGCGCCTGGCCGATCGGGAAGCGTTGCGGCAAAGCTTCGACCGCCTGCACAGCGATCTGGACCGCACGACCAATATGGAACAGGCGGACCACTACACGCGCAAGGCATACGAAATGGTGTTGTCCGGCAAAGTGCAGAAGGCATTCAACATGGATGCCGAGCGCGACAGCACTCGCGAGATGTACGGACGGAACAGCGTCGGCGAAAAGGCGCTGCTCGCGAGGCGGCTGGTCGAGTCGGGAGTGACGTTCGTGCTCGTGAGCGGTGCCTGGGGCTACTTCGACCATCACGGCGATAGCGTCAAATGGGGCGGTATTGTGAAGGGGCTCAAGCCAGCCCTTCCGGATGTCGATCGGGCCCTGTTCGCCCTGGTGAATGACCTGGAACAGCGCGGTCTGCTCGACGATACCCTGGTCATGATGCTCGGAGAATTCGGGCGATCGCCCGTCATCAACCAGGACGCGGGTCGCGACCACTGGACGGCCACCATGTCGATGGTGATGGCTGGCGGTGGTTTGCGACATGGCCAGGTGATTGGATCGACGGACTCGCGCGGTGGTGCGATTGCCAGCGCCGCCGTTCGTCCTCAGGATTTGGCGGCGACCACTTTCCGGCACCTGGGCATTGACCTGTCGAGCCATTGGTACAATCCGCAGGGACGGCCCACACCCATCGTTACCGAAGGTGGCCGGCCGATCCCAGAACTCGGCTAGGCCCTGCCCTGACGTCTCCGGGAGTACCGGGAGAGGGAACTGGATGCACCGCTTCGCGATCAGACATGTGGGTTTCCGGTCAGAGCTTAGCTTAAGTCCCCTTTCGGAAAGCTCGTTCTTTTTCGTATCAGGAGTTCCTTGCATGAGTCGCCCGTCACGCCGAAGTTTTCTGGGCCA
>JBFWYF010000321.1:0-7673 GCA_050186685.1 Pirellulaceae bacterium | reverse complement strand
GTGGTCCGTCCCGACCGACTCGCGAGCTTCCCTGCTGTACGTCGACCATCACCTGATCGCCCTGTTCGAGCATGGCCAACTCCAGCTGATGAAGCCCAACCCCGACAAGTACGAGGTGGTGTCGGAAGTCGACCTGCGCCGACAGGAACTGGCATCGCTTCCTCCCGGCTCGCCGCGGCCTTTGCCAGCCGATCCCTACTGGGCGGCCCCGATACTTTCCCACGGGCTACTGTATATCCGTGGCAACAACGAGATCGTGTGCCTGGAAGTCATTCCCGACGGGGCGACCCGCAATCCAGGGCCCACCCCTGCGGAGACCACCACCGACGCGGCCGGAGCGAGAGCAGCTGAGAACTAGACTTTCTCCCCCGGGGCGCCCGTCGGCTCGAGGCAGGTCGACACGACATATCTTCGACACGACATATCAACGACTAGTTGGACACGATTCCGGCTGTGGCTCGCACCAGCCCTCGAACGTCGACTTCGAATGCTGGAGCAGTTCCCGGTAGTCGCCGTTCTCGATCTCCTCGCCCATCAACTCGACATCGAAATATCCCCGATAGCCGGCCTGCAACAGGTTCGCGACCAACTCCTGCAGGGGAAGTACACCCTCTCCCAGCCGGCAACGACTCTGTTCGCCCTGCGGCGCACAACGCCCGTCGCCCAATTGGACGATCGCGATGGCTGGTACCAGCTCGGCAATGCGGTCCACCAGGCAGCGATTGAAGCCGAAATGGTATGTGTCGAAGGCCAGCCGCAAGCGTGGTGACGCAAACTCGTTGATCAGCCCAATCGTCTCATGGACATCCGTCAGGAAGGTCCAATCCGCCGCACAGCCTTCGTGCATCGGCTCCAGGGCCAACGTCACCTCGTTCTCCTCCGCGAGCGGCAGCAAGTCGCGCAGGGCATTCCGCAGTAGCCTGCGTGCATGATTGATCGTGTGCCCTCCGCGCGGACCACTGTACAACAGTAGACAATCCGCTTTCATAGCGGCCGCCACACGGATGGCCTCCTTCGCATCCGTCACGCACTCCCGGTACGATCGGCCGTCGCTCCCTGTGAACCCGCCCGCCCATAGGAGACTGGCCACCTCCAGCCCCGCCTCCTGCAGCAACTCGATGCCCTTGTCTTCCCCGTAGTCGGAAAGTTTCGGCCGCCAGACCGAAATGGCTCGGATTCCTTGGGACACGTACTGCTGGACGTCTTCCTCAAACGACCAACGAAAGGTCGTCATCTCATTCATGCAAAAACGAACCATCCGTGCTTTCTCCCAAGAACGCCGGTCGCAGAGTGAGTCAGCAGAGGCGACGCGGCCATGGGCTGGAAAGGGCCTAGTATGGCGGACGCTCCAGAGGCTGTAAAGCAAAGCCTCGCCATCCGCCTTCGACCGGGCAAACTAGCGGTAATTGGTAAGCCTGCACGCCAAAAGGGGCTAGCGGGGCCAAGCCGTTTCTCGACGAAAGCCCGGCCAACCCCAGCCTTCTCCAGGGGGCTACGGGGATCCAAAATCCCAAGCAGCCAACCACTTTGTCTCGACCGGAGCATAGCCCATGTCCCGCAGCTTCCGGTCGAAATCTGGTAGGTGCGCGGCGCCGTAGAAGATGGCTAGTTTGCGTTTTCCTGCCTGCTGTTGTTCGGCCAGCACCGTGAGGGCGCGTTTATTACGTTCCGTGATGATGGTCGAGCCGTCGGGGCCATCGAACACGGATGTCGCCTTCTCCATATCTTCCATCTGCAATGCCATCGCGCGCTTCAGCTCGTTCGAGCGATCCTTGGCAAAAAACGCCGAGAAGACGGTCAGATCGCTGGTGCGGGCCGGATCCTTCGACTGTTGCGCCATGCCCTGTCCCATCAGCCGGAAGAACATCTTCGTGAAGCTCTCCGAGCGGGCTTCCATGCTCTTCTGAAACTCCTCCGGAGACAGATCCGCATGTACGAAGTTCTTCCGGTCGTAATCCACGCAATCCAGCTGAAATTCCAGGCCGAGCAGGTTCTTCATGGCCACCTGCAACAAGCCGACGGGATGCCCCGAGCGACGGCCTGGCTGCGGTACGTTGGCATCTTCGGGAGCAACCAGTTCATAGAGTACCGCGTCGTAGCCGCGGAACAGTCGGTTCAGTTCGTCGTAGTAGGATCGCTCGCCGATATGAACTGCGCCCACCAAGTCGACGTACTCCTCGGCTCGCGTATCGCGGTTTGCCCGTCGATACCGCACGACGGCCGTCTCCAGACTCTCCGGTCGCTGCTCCTCATCCTTCTTTAACCGCAGAAACGCCGAGGTGGCCGGCGTACGGACGTCTGGCTGCGGTTCGGCAGCGGCGGCCTGAATGCAATAGGAGCTGCCGCAGAGGCTTAGTCCAACGACGCAGGCGAGTAACCGAGTCAACATATTGGTGATCCTGCAGGTGATTGTCCTTGTGGCCCGCCAATGTGGCCCGCTCGGCCCGAGCGGGTTCCGTCTCCCTGTCCCTGCCCTGCGTGTGCCCGGTGGAACCGATGGCCCAGCTGATTCTACGGGGATGGGCCACAAGATGGAAATCGCGGCGTCGGGCGGGCTGGTTTCGTCGATCGTCCCTATTGATTTGAGGCTCCGAATGATCATACTGGTCTGGTCAGGTACCTGATTCCCTTCGGCCTGCATGGGTATCTGCCCCACCCGTGGAGGCCATTTCCCTCCGGCCTTTGCAGGTTTCTGCCCCACCTGTGAAGGCCGATTTTGTTTCTTGCCCGGAGATCTCTCGAGTAGGGAGTTGCGGGTGCTGCCTGAGGGGAGTGTACGATCTTTTCGGTCAGTTGGTCGGGTCCCCCCCTGATTCATCGGGCATCCGCTGGCGAAAGGCCGTGCCACAGAATCGGCACAACCGTGCGAAGTGGCGGCTTCCGGATACGCGTTACCACGCGATTTCTCGGCAAGACTTCTCTTTCTTGCTCAACTTGAACGTCCGGCGCATCCGATAAAACCGTCACGAGGGAATGCAACGCCGCGCGTTCATTGGGGGATGGGGCGGTTGCCTGCAAAACCGAGGTGGAATCAAAAACCATGTCAACACGAAGATTTTTCCGGTTGTTCGCAGCGGTCCTGGTCATGTCCTCGATCGCATCGCAGGCTCACGCACAGCGTGAACTTCACAATATCCCGCCCGTCATCAGCGCGGACGGGTACGATCCGGACCTGCTGCAGCCATTCATTGAACCAATGGCGTTTCAACCGGACTTCCAGTTTTTCGCGCCGGCGGAAGCCGACTTGCTTGACAGCGAAATCGAGGCGAAAGTCGGCTGGTTCGGAACCTACGACCGAACCTACATCTGGGTGTCCCGGCCAGAGAGCGAGGCGTCACGGACGCAAGGTGATTTTACCTGGGGTAACCGTATCGACCTCGGCTACATGACCGAGGAAGATCACGGGTGGCTGGTCTCCTTCCACCACATCGACGGTCCCAACGCGTTCGATATCCTCGAACAAGAGCGGATCAACGTCTTCAATGGAGACGATGATGTCAATCGCGTGGACAACTCGGTGGTGCTGCGAGGTGACGGTGCCGGCGGCGCGATCCCAGACCCAGTGACGCCGGGCTTTCCCGTCCGTGATCGCAATGACCCGGTCACCCTGCAGCGCGATTACCGTCTGCATGACAGCATCAACGTCGCCAAGTTGAACAGCTTCGAGATTAACAAGACATTCCGGCTTGCTCCACGTCACTATGGCAGCGTGGTCGAACCGTTCTTCGGATTCCGGTATTTCGGTTTCGAGGATCATTTCCGCCGGGACATCTATTCGCGGTTCGACGAGAACGGTGCCCTGATCTACACCACGGCCGCCTTCAACTTCTACCCGCCGCCGGACATTGATACCGTTACCCAGGAACAGTTTGACACCTTCCAGACCAAGTTCGACAACGTGATGTTCGGTGGGCAGGCTGGATTGCGGTGGTACAAGCAGAAAAGTCGTTGGAACCTGTCGGGGGAAGTGCGAGCGTTTGCTCTGCAGAACTTCCAGTCGTTCGACACGATCACCTATACGGAACGCACCGTCTACGATGGCGGAACGCCCGATTCCGCGGTGCAGATTGTTCTCCAGAATGAGCTGCGCACCAGCGGGAATGCATCCGAATTCGTGTTTGGCACAGAGATTCGCGGTGAAGCGGCCTACGACATGACTCGCTACATCCAATTGCGAGCCGGTGTTCAGTTCCTGGACTTTGCACGCGGTATCGGACGCGGCAATACCCTGCTCCAGAACGACGAGGATGTGATCATGGTCGGTGCGACTTTCGGCCTCGCCGTCAATCGCTAATGCTCATCCGTCGCCTCCTGCCGACGGCAGGAGTGCGATGGACCGGAACGCTTCCGTCAGCCGGATGCATTGTCCCCTCACCGATCCAAATCTCAGCGGACCAAGACAACGGGAGGGGACAATGGTGGACAGCGGTTCAAGTAAAAGAACCCGCCTCCTCAGAAGCGGCCCTGGGGATAGCTGCCGTGGGTTACGCGAATACTTGTCCGGTGCCAGGCTCTGTCCGAAAACCCACTTGGCCGACCGCCTCAGTCACCTCTCCCGGCACTCCGGGAGCGAGCTTGGTTGAGGACCACGCGGTTTTCGGACAGAGCCTAGACCCATTCAAGGCTAGCGCGACAAGTCCAGTTCCCGCAACTCTTCCAGTTCACTGGCCAAGCGATGTCGCAAGGGACTCTCCGGACGCAGCTGCTCCAGCAATGCTTCGCCTTTCTCGTAGACTTCCTGATTGTATGGCCCGCCCTTTAGCAACTTGCGAAAGCTACGTTCCACCTCAGCTTCAGTAAGCAAGGCAAATCCTCCGAAAAGACCGAGAAGAAAAATGAGCGGTTCGCTCCATAAGTGATTGTAGGCTGACGCCCAACGGACGCAATCCCATCTTTGGGCACCTCACGAACGCCCAGCAGCGAGTGGCCACGGTGGGCCTGATCGTCGCGGGCTTAATAGGGTCGAACTGTACGGGGACGGTGGCCGGAGTTTGTCGGCCCGACACTTGGAGCGATGGCAATCTGGAATGGCCTGGGGAACGCCAAATCACGCTGCGGAAGTCGTCAGGCAGGAAGGATCGATTCGCGCTAACTCCTCGGCCACTGTCTCGACCGCCCGCTGAATCTGGGCTTCGGTGTGGGCAGCGGTAATGAAGAACCTCAGCCGGGTCGCCTTCTCCTCGACCGCTGGATACAGAATGGGCTGGACGTTGATCCCGCGCTCGAACAGCTGCCGTGAAAGGCGGAGGCTTGTAAGGGAACTGCCGATGATGATCGGGACGACGGGAGTGCCGTTGCTGAGGCCAGTGTTCAGCCCGCGCCGACGTGCCAGTTCCAGGAACAGGCGCGAATTTGCCTGCAGTCTCGTCACCCGCTCAGGTTCCTGCTCCATCAGTCGAATGGAGGCGAGCGCGGCGCCTGCCGAAGAGGGGTTCATGCCGGCAGCGTACACAAACCCCGGGGCGGTATACTTCAAGTACTCGATCAGCTCCTCGCTGCCCGCGATATAGCCGCCGCAAGACCCGAACGCCTTGCTGAGCGTTCCCATCCAGATATCCACATCGGTCGGGGCTACGTGGAAATGCTCGCCAATCCCATGGCCTGTGGCCCCCATCGTCCCCATGGAATGGGCCTCGTCGACCATCAAGATCGCCTTGTGCCGCCGCTTGACGTCGATGAACTTCGGCAGGTCGGAAAAGTCGCCATCCATGCTGTACACGCCTTCGATGGCGATCAGAACACGGCGGAACTCATGGCGGATTTCGTGCAGGATCTGGTCGAGTTCCTGCCAGTTGTTATGCGAAAAGGGGCGGCGGCGGGCACCCGACAGGAGGGCTCCCTGCACGATGCTGTTGTGGGCCAGGCTGTCGTGAACAATCAGGTCCTCGGGCCCGAACAGGTGTCCGATCGTTGTTTCGTTCGTAGCATGTCCCCCGACCAGCACAATGGCATTCGGGACGCCGACGAGCTGCGCGATGGCCTGTTCCAGTTCGACGTGAATGGTCTTCTGGCCGGACACGAGCCGGCTGGCCGATACGCTGGTCCCGAAGCGATCGATGGCCTCTTTCGCGGCTTCGCCGACGGCCGCTTCGCCCGACATGCCCAGGTAGTTGTAGCTGGAGAAATTCAGCAGTTCCCTGCCGCCAATGTGGGCTGTGTCCCGCGTCACTCCCTGATGGACGGTGAAATAGGGGTTGGGTATCCCCGTCGCCAGCAGCATGGACATGGTTTGTTTCAGCCGCCGATACTCGGGAAAAGCTGCGAAATCGTACGCCTCGGCAGGCACTTCGCCAGGTGAGGCGGGGGGGCGTCGCCCCTCCCCCGAGCTCGCCGCGGTGCGGAGTTCCGCGCCCATATGTCGCTGGATGGCCAGGGCGACTTCCCGGCACGTTTCGATCTCGGCCAGGACTTCTTCGGGGAACTTGCCGCCGAACGCGTTCTGCAGAGCGAAGGCGATCTCCGTTCGCTCCAGGGAATCCAGCCCCAGGTCCAGCAGGTTGGTATCGGGGGCGAGGTGGCGAGCGCGATCGCGAGCGACCGAGCGCACATGGTGATACACGGCTTCCAGGACATGGGGAGCTACGTCGGGTGTGCCGGCGGAAGCCGTTTCCGGCGACGAATCGCTCATCACCCGCGGCTCGGCGGGGAGCGGTTCGGAAGCAACCACTTCCCCCCCGGACCAGGCATACCATTGCTCGACAACCTGCAGCGAGTTATCCAGGAACTGCCGCCGGCAGGCGTGCCGCTGAATCTTGCCGCTCGAGGTTTTCATCATCGATCCGAAGCGGACGAGCACGATGCCGTCCGGCGGAAGCTCGTGCTCGCGCGTCACATTCCGGCGAATCGCCTGGATCACGTCGCCCCAGTCCTTGTGACGTGTCCGCTCGACTTCGCTGACGATAATGAGGCATTCGCGGCCATTTAAATCCACGGAGAATGCCGCAGTGGCTCCGGCTTGGAGTCGATGGTCGGTCCGTTCGACAGTCAGCTCGATATCCTGTGGATAGCGATTTACGCCCCGGACGATGATCAGATCTTTCAACCGTCCGGTGACGAACAACTCGCCATCATCCATGAAGCCGAGATCGCCGGTTCGCAGGTAATACCGGTCGCTGCCCGGCAACCGCGCCCGAAACGTCTCCTCGGTGGCCTCTGGCTTCCTCCAGTAACCCACGCCCACACTCGGACTGTGCACCCAGATTTCGCCGACCTGGTGGTCGGGCAGTCGCCGGCCGCGTGCTGGATCGACGATCGCCACTTCCTCCTCCGGAAGAACGTGGCCGCAACCCACGAGTTCCCGCGTGCCCGTTTCTCCTGCGACCGTGGGGACAACGCGATGTTCGTCTAGCGCTTGGCCATCAAAAGCGCGGATAATCGGGGGCTGCGACTGGTAACTGCCCGTGACGATCAAGGTCGTTTCGGCCATTCCATAACACGGGAAAAAAGTCTCCGGGCGGAAATTTACCGCTGCGAAGCGGCGAGTGAAATTGCGCAACGTGTGCGGGCGTATCGGCTCCGCCCCGTTAAACGCCACCTGCCAGGAACTCAGGTCGAGCCCTACCATCTCTTCGTCGCTGATCTTGTCCACGCACAAATCGTACGCGAAGTTGGGCGCGCCGCTGATCGTTACCCGGTGTGCCGTGATCGCCCGCAGCCATCGTACCGGTTTCTGG
>JBFWYF010000320.1:0-7723 GCA_050186685.1 Pirellulaceae bacterium | reverse complement strand
CCGTAGACGCCCGTGCTGATGGCTGGCAGGGCGATGCTGCGGCATTCGTGCCCGCAGGCCAGTTCCAGACTGCGGCGATAGACGCGGGCCAGCAATTCACTTTCACCCTGCGTTCCCCCCTGCCACATGGGCCCTACGCCGTGGACGACGTAGCGGGCCGGCAAGTCTCCGGCGGTCGAGATGACGGCCGAACCTGTCGGGCAACCTCCCGGATAGCGCTGCCGGAGTTCCGCCTGGATGGCCGGACCGCCGCGACGGTGGATGGCGCCGTCGACACCTCCGCCGGCAGCCAGCTGCGAATTCGCCGCGTTGACGATGGCGTCGACCTTCTGAGCGGTGATATCTCCTTGCACCAGTTCGAGCACGCATTGATTGACCGTCACCTGCATGCATCCGGCTCCTTGTGTCGGTTTTCCGCGGCTTGACCCTCTTTTCTGCCAGGGTCTATCATGCATCGCGGTCGGCAACGGACAAGACCAGGAGACGACGGATGGCCTTTTTTTTGGGGTATGGACAAGGCGAGACGGTGTGCGTGGACCTGCCGCCGGAATCGGTGCGAGACTATTCGCGACCAAACGGCGAGCCGGTTGAGGATGCGGCGCGCGCCGTTGTCGAAGCATTGCGGGCGGCCATAGATTTCCCGCCGCTGGCCCAGGCAACCGTACCCGGCGACCGGATCGTCATCGCTGTGGAGCGGGGAATTCCCCAATTACCCGCCGTCATCCAAGGGATCGTGCAAACCCTGCTGGCCGGTTCGGCCCAGCCTCACGAAATTGCGGTGGTGTTGGCCGATCCCGAGGATCGCGCGCGGCAGCCCTTGGCGGGCTTGCCGCCGTCCGTCCGGGAGCTGATCCGCATCACCGTACACGATCCTGCGGATGCCCAGCAGCTCACGTACCTCGCGGCGGCCCGTGACGGCCGACCGATTTATTTTCAACGGCTGATTGCCGATGCCGATGTGGTCATTCCGGTCGGACTGCTGCGGCTGGACGATGCGTGGGGTTATTTCGGCGTCCATGGGTGCTTATTCCCCACCTTCTCGGATCAAGAAACGCGGGCCCGTTTCCAATCCACGCGCGGGAACTGGCAGGTGCAGCAGCGTCACGGCCGCAAGGAAGCGGAAGAAGCCGCCTGGCTGCTGGGCGTGCAGTTCACGGTGCAGATCATGCCCGGCGCGGGTGACAGCATCCTGCAGATCCTGGCGGGCGAGGCCCGGGCCGTCGCGCGCCGCGGCAGCGACCTGTGCGAGTCGGCCTGGCTGCACCGAGCCGGCCGGCGCGCCAGCCTGGTGGTGGCCAGTATCGAGGGGGGCGAGCCGGAGCAGACTTGGGACAATGTCGCCCGGGCACTGGACGTGGCGGCCCAGGCAGTCGCGGACGGAGGATCCATTGTGCTCTGCACCAGACTGCAGGAACCGCCGCATCGCTCCGTAGTCAAGCAACTGGCTCGCGCCGGATTCGCACAGGACTCGGCCGTCGCCAGCAGTCGCGAAACGGCACCCCCGTCGTCATCCGACGCGTTTACCGCCCAGTTGTTATCCCAGACACTCGATCGGGCCAACGTTTTCCTGCTCAGCCGCCTCGAGGAAGACATCGTCGAGGATCTCGGCCTGGGGCACGTCGCGCACGCCGACGAGGTGACTCGATTGAGCCGGCGACACGAGTCGTGCATCCTGGTGGGCAATGCGCAGCACGCCCGAATTGCCACGGACGAGTAGCGGAAGTCGCCAGACGCTCGTAGCGGAAGTCGCCAGACGCCGCGACAGCGGCGTCGGAAGACTTCCGAGGGAGATCGCCCGGAATCGGAACTCTTGCGCGTTCCGCCACCTATCGGAAATTACGCCGCCGGAAGGTTGACGAAGTTGATCACTTCGCGGAGCCGGCCCAGATTCCGCCGATTAAAAGCAAACACCAACCGCGGCAGGTGCGCCAGCTGCGGCTCGTCCTTCTCGGGCGGCAAGGCATTGGACTGGGTATACTTGCCTTCCACCAGGATGTCTGCGAAATCGGCGTTCAGCTGATCCAGCTGCGCCGGGGTCAGTGGGCTCTGCAGCCGGAAGACGAGCCGGTGCTTGACATACCGCATGCTGTGATAGACGCGGTAGAACTGGGTCAGTTCATTTACCGCCTCGTCAACGGACTCGGTCAGCCGGTACAGATGGCGGTCCTCGCCCGAAATCATGCCCTGGTCCAGCAGTTCGTCGTGGAAGAACTCGACCAGCCGTCGCCAGTATTTGCCGCCCGGGGCGTCGAGGAAGACGACGGGGATCATGTCGTGCTTGCCGGTCTGAAGCAGTGTCAGGACTTCCAACGCCTCGTCGAGCGTACCGAAGCCGCCGGGCAAGCAGACGACCCCGTCGCATTCTTTGACGAACATCAGCTTGCGCGTGAAGAAGTACTTCATGTGGACGAGTTTCGTGTCGCCGGCTATGACCTCGTTGGCCGACTGCTCGAAGGGGAGCATGATGTTCAGCCCCATGGCATGGTTGCGGCCCGCTCCGCGGTGCCCGGCTTCCATGATGCCGCTCGCCGCGCCGGTGATGACCATCCAGTTCAGTTCCGCCATGCGACGTCCCAGATCCAGGGCCTGCTGGTACGTAGCCGCTTCCGGCCGGGTCCGGGCGGATCCGAAGATCGTGACCTTCCTGCGCGAGCGATAGGGCGAGAAGACTTTGAACGCATAGCGCAGCTCGCGCAGCGTGCGGCTCAGAATCTTCAGGTCGCCCCGCGTGGTACCATCCTCCAGCAGCTTGTCGGCGTAGTCGCGGATGATCTGCACGAGGTCTTCCGGACGCCGAGCGAACTCGCCTGACGCCTGGATTTCGCCGGCCGATACGGACTCCCCTGCCGAAATGGTCTCGGCCAGCTCTTGTTCCAGCGATTCGATGCCTGGTTTGTCGTCTTCGGTCACTGTTGGCCTCCCGGCAATACGCGACGCGTGCTTCTAATCGTTCGATGGCCAGCCGTGGCGGACAACCGGGCGCGCATAAAAAAACCCGGACGTGCCGGGTGCTGCTTGAGCCCGTCGCTCACGCCGACGGTCGCCGATAGTGCTGATAGGCGAGTATGACTTCGTACAAATCTGTCGAAATAGAGATCTCTTCGTCGGCAAAATCGCGCAGCCACGTCCGCTTGTGGCGGACGGCATCCGCGAGCACCGGAAATATGTCACGAAGCGGTACGGATACTTGTCCTGCCTTGTCCGACAGTTCCGATCCGGTCACCGATGCGTCCCTTGAGGATTCCGATTGCGGTCCGTAGTAGATACGCAGTTGCGGGCGAGCCATTCAGACGTCCTTGCTCTGGATTGACGGACGAGGAGAGACGCCACCGTCCTGGTGACCCCTTCGCCTCCTCGCTGTTCGCCGCTATATATCGGCCGCGCTTGGGATGGGGGTTCAGTCTAATTTGCCGAAAATTCCGGAGACCGCCCGGCGGTCTGACCCAAGCACCGCGATCCTCGCCGATTGCCTCAAGGTGCTGCTATCTGCAGGCAATGCAGCCGTCCGGTGTTGTCGGCATTATCCCGAAAAACGAAGCGACCGGCCGCGTATGCTGGCAGGCTGCGGGTCGTCCGGGAGGACACTTGCGCGGCTGCTAGCTCGTCGTAGCGGTCGGGCCTGGCCGCCACGAGGGTCAGCCGACCATCGGTCGCCAGCACGAGCAGCCGCTGGCCCACCGCGAGGACGCTGCCTGTCAGAGCCAGAGAGTTGGACCAGCGAACTTGGCCGGTGAGGGCTTCTACGCACCTGAGTTCGCCGGTGCGGAAATCCTCGCGGCCATGCACGCCATACAGGTGGCCGTCGTGGTAGACGCAGGTGGCATACTGGCTGGACATGGATTCGTCGTTCGACCAGATTTCGACCGGAGGCGAGTCGAGTCGCAGCAGCTTCGCTCCGACGTTGTAGCTGGCGGACAGAAAGAGGTGGTTGTCGAAGACCAGGGGGGTCGCGGCGTTGACGGTGGGCCCAGTCGCACCGAATGGCAAGGTAAAAGCGAACTGCCCCGAGCCGGCGTCGACCGCGACACAGCGTAGGCGCGTCACGAAGATCGCGTGCGGCTTGCCGTGCAGCGTAGCGCGCGTGGGAGACGCATAGCTCGCCTGGTCATTTCCGGCTTGCCAGAGCGTGGCGCCGGTGTCGAGCGAAAAAGCGACGATGCCCGCGGATCGTCCGCCGACGTTTACAAGCAGCTTACTGTCGACCACGATGGGCGTGCTGCCGGCTCCGAAATACCCTTCTTGCGCCTTGTAGTCCGTGTGGGTATCGCGGGACCAGACTTTCTTGCCGCTGACCAACTCGACGCAGTGCAAATCGCCGGCGGCACCGAAGGCATAGATACGTTGCTGGTGGATGACGGGTACACAACGCGGTCCGCTGTCCGGATTGATGCTGCCTCGATAGCTTGCCGGAAAATCGGCTTGCCAGAGCGTCTCGCCCGTGGCGGCCGCGAGGCACTGCAACCGCTCGCTGGCTCCGACCCGGTGGAATACAACGACGCGATCAGCGGCGACAGCCGGACCGGCAAACCCGCTGCCAACATCCACCGACCACAGAGATCGGGGACCACTGGCTGACCAGGGTTGGATCGGCTGTTCGCCCTGGGTCACACCGTTGCGGTCGGGTCCGAGGATTTGGGGCCAGTCACCCGCTGCCGCGACAGGGGCGCCCAGCAGCCCGGCTAGAACCCCGAGTATCAGCAGACGACGGTGGAAACACGTTAGAGCGTGATGCATGATCCACAGATCCTCTTCGATGGCAATCCACATCCCGCAACCGCTGGCGATGCGGGCGCAGGACGCCGAGGGGGAGAGCCCCCCTTACGTCGGCTGCGATTGGAGTAGAATGGCCGGGCATCGTCAAGCAGCGGGGAGACGTGCCGGCGAGGGTTCGACGGAGCAGGTTCCGTCCGGCTCCGGGCGAGTTGCATCCCCATCCCATTTACCCCGATGGCATAGCACACCGTGGCTCGCTTATTTCGTTTGTGGGTCAAGAAACGGGGAGATCGTCGCACGGGTTCGCGGCTGGCCGGCGGGCTAGGCGAGGCCGTGTTTTTCGGACTGATGTTCCTGCTGGGATCGGCATCTCTAGCCGGGCTCATCACCGACCAGGTGTTGCATGCGGGCGCCTCGTTTGTCTCGCCGGGCTTTGGCTTCTGGGTGCTGGTGCTCGCCCTGTCGTCCTTCATCCTGATCGGAGGGGGCGGCGTGGTGTATACGGTCATGCATGTGGGAACCTCCGCCGAGCGGCGTTCGGCGCTGGCCCGGCAGGCAGCCAAGATCAACCCGCTGCAGGATTTCCGCTCGCTGCGGGACGCGTTTCCTCATATTCCGGTCGGCGAAAACCTGATCAACAGCCCCGGAGTGACCCTCGCCTACCGGTTGCCGGTGGCACAGTCGCCGGCCGGACGGCTGTTCGCCGCGATGGTCTTGTTCCTGGTCCTGACCGGCATCACGTCGGTGCTGGGCATGATCGCGGTGCAGGAGCACCTGGCGGCCCGCCCCGATTGGTTCCTGACCTTGTTTGTACTGGTCTTGATCGCGTTGGACGCTTGGGCCACCCGGCTGTTTCTGCGTCTGCTGTGGCAACATACGCGGATTGGTCCGACTTGCGTGGAAATATCGCATCACCCCTTGCGGCCTGGGGAGGAGTATGCGATTTTTCTATCCCAGTATGGAAGGGTGTCGCTTGCTTTTCTGCGCATGTCCCTGGTGTGCGAAGAGGAGGCCACCTATCAGCAGGGAACGGACATCCGCACTGAATCGCAGACCGTGCATGAGCAGGTCGTATTCTCTCGCGGTCCGGTCCGGATCGAACCAGCAGTCCCGTTTGAACAAAAGGTCACGCTGCGTATTCCGTCCCATGCCATGCATTCTTTCCAGTCGGGACATAATGCAGTTCGCTGGAGGATTGTGGTCAAGGCGGAACCCGAAAAGTGGCCTATGTTTGTAAGGAGTTTCCCCGTCCTTGTTCACCCAGCTGACGGTTCGACGTAACAAGTCTGCCAGGCGTCCTCGCGTTATGATGGACCCGCTGATCAGTTTGCAGCTGCGTTATCCATCTCGGGTGTACCATCCGGGGGACGAACTCGAGTGTGAGTGCCAGATCGACGCCATCGAAGCGGACGAGATCCAGGCAATCGAGGCGTCGGTGTTGTGGTATACCGAAGGGAAGGGCGACGAAGATCTCGCGGTGCACTTCTTTGAGCGCCGGACGCCGGCGGATGCCGAAGACGGCGACCTGCGTCCGCTGCACCGTTTCCGCACCATCTTGCCCAACAGTCCACTTAGCTACGCGGGCTCCATTGTCAAAATCCGTTGGTGCGCCCGCGTGCGTTTATTCCTCCGGAGAGGCAAGGAGCTTTATTTCGAGCAGCCTTTCGTGCTGGGATCGCGTGCCAATGGCGAACCTGTTCCCACGCGGGACCAGTCGGCCGTGAACCCACCAGCCGTTCACTGACCCAAAAAAGGGTTGCAAGATCGCATCCGATGTCTAGAATCGGGATTGAGAAGAGGCGGTCAGCGGGAACAATCTGGCCGTCAGCTCGACATTCGAGGCAACCTTGCACCCGATCGTTCGTCCTTCCGAGCGGTAGCGGTGCGCTAGCGGACTTACACGCCGACCTACCGTGGCTCTCACACCGGAGCAGATCGCCGCGCATCTAGCCCAGCGCAACCCGTTTGCCACACGCAGTGTGCGACCGGGGGTGATGAAGTTTCGTTTCTACGATGGAAACAGTCTGCCGCAAATGCTCGACAAGCTGCGGCAAAACGGCTGGACGGGCGAAATTGTCGGTCGACATGGATCCGGCAAGTCCACTCTCTTGCATTCGCTGATTCCCCTGCTCATCGAAGCGGGCCGGGATGTCAAGATCTTCACGATGCATCGCGGAGAATCCCGGCTCCCCGTCTCCGGCACCGACATGCAGAAGTGGTCAGAGACCACGCAGGTGCTGATCGACGGTTACGAGCAACTGGGAGGTTGGACGCGCACGCTGGTGACACGTGTGTGCCGCAAAGAAGGTTGCGGACTGCTCGTCACCTCACACGAACCGGTCGGCTTGCCCACGCTCTACCAGACCGATCCGAACCTGGCCATTGTCCAGTCCCTGGTGCGGGAGATGCAACACCGGCACAATGGCCAAGCTCGTGTGTTCGACACGGACGTTGCCCACAGCTACGAACGCCAGCGGGGGAATATCCGCGAAGTCTTCTTCGAGTTGTACGACGTCTACGAGCAGCGTCGCGACGTCACTGGCAACGACGCCTCATCCTGAGAATAGCAACACTCACGCCGTCAGGGCCGCGCGGATGCGGTCGACGAGCCGATTGTCGGGCTCCATAGCGCCGTTCAACCGAAACACGCTCGTGGCCAGAAACACGTCCCGCCATGCTGGCGAGGCATGGTAATAGTCCTCCAGCACGGCCGAGCTGAACTTGTAGTCGTGCGAATCGTTGCCTTTCAGGAACACAAGTCGCCTGGCGGCAGCGATCAACTCTTCGGGCGAACGATCTCCCTTCAGATAGCCGAGCACCTTGCGGCACGCGGCGGCAGGATCGCGGCTGACATCGCGGAAGATTTCATCCAAGGCTTCCGGACCGGCCACTACTTCCGGCTGCAGTTCGTCGATCTTTTGATTCCCCACTTTTCCGCGCCCCGCCATAGCCTGCCGGAACAGCGGCAGGAAGGCCGCGTTCTGCAAAAGCGCGAGACTGCGGGTCTGGT
>JBFWYF010000319.1:0-7749 GCA_050186685.1 Pirellulaceae bacterium | reverse complement strand
GGTTATCGTCCGGGACGGACCGTGACAACAGCGCGGTTTGGCGGTCGGTTGAAGTTATCATCACGCCCAATCGGGTCGTATATAACTTTGAACCGGAAGTCGTTCGAGCTCAGCCCCGGGGGATTATCTATGAGGAGGTCGCCCCCGGAATGCCGAACTGGCTGATCGCCAGCCGAACCGCAACGCCAGTCGAAGTAGGCGGCGGTGCCGGTAGTACGGCTTCAGGCTTTGTGGAACTGGTTCAGTTCGCTGCTGCTCAGCTCGATAACCACAGCCTGAACACGAGAATCAGGCAGGAATTGGCGAGTAATGGGTCCGTCGTGCGCCAGTTGCTCCGCGGGCACGAATCCGGTGGCGTGCTGGTCGTCGTCACGGTCATCGTGACGTATGATCCGAGCTTCGGGTTTGGCGTTAGGGGCCAGCGACCGATCCGCAACTCCGGACCGACCTCCCGGCGCGTCGGTGCCGTGTCGGTCGTCAACGGCGTATTCGGGGCACCGGCGCACGCCCAATCCGTCGACGAGACCCGCCGCCGTCGGGAAGGTACCTACTCGATCGGCACCAATCCGGACTGTGAGTACCTCGAGAAGCGTTACTTTTGGGCTCGCTGGGCGCCCCGAACGAGCAACCGAATTCGCCTGTCGGAAAAGGGTGATCGAATGCACCCGAACGAGCTATTGAGCAACCGAGTTGCCCTGGTGCGCCGCGCACGATGCGCGGCTTAATTTCTCCCAACGAAAGCGGGGCTACGGCACCCTCCCTGGTAAGAGCAGTCTCCCGCAGAGGCCGCGGCGGTCGCGGAGGGAGGCAGGGGGCTGAGCGGCTTGTTTGCCGTCCTGGCCTCCTTGCGGCAGGTTCTTCGAGGGCTGAAAATCGCAGGCGCGCGAACTTCTTGCTTGAGGTGGCCGGGACCAGCTTCGAGTGTTGCGGGGAAAATCGGAGACCAGCCCATGACGTGCACCCAGCGGTATGCAATCGCATTGTTGATGAGCGTGTGTTTCAGCTGTCCCTGTGCGGCCATTGGAACCGAACCGCCCGTTGAGTTGCGGCCTTGGCTCGAACCACAAAACTGGGTCCGAGACCGAGCGGAACCCGTCTTGTCCCTCGGCGCAGCCGGAGCGTTCGACGACCAGCACCTCTTTGCGCCTTGTGTGCGCGAGGCGGGGGAAGAATTCCTGCTGTGGTATTGTGGCTCGCGCGGCACGGTGGAACAGCGCGTGTTTGAGTTGGGACTAGCCCGCAGCCGCGATGGCCGGCAGTTCGCTAAAGTTGGCGCGCAGTCGACGTACCAGTTCGGCGATGGAAAACACTCGATCCTCACGCCTACCATCCTCCGCGACGGAGATCGCTGGCGGATGTGGTTTGCGGCGACCGACTTCGTGGATGGCAAGGGATTGCACACGCTGCACGAAGCGACCAGCGACGACGGCCTGCATTGGTCTGCTCCGTCCCCCGCCTTGTTGAGTAACGTCTATGCACCGACGATCCTCAAAACGGGACGGACGTATCGTATGTGGTTTACTCGCGTGGGACAGAACCCGTGGGTGATCTGCCATGCGACGAGCCTGGATGGCCGGCAATGGCGTGTGTCGCCCGAGCCGGTTCTGACGCTTGATCAGCCGTGGGAGCTGTCGCGATTGTTCTATCCCACGGTCGTCCACCAGGACGGCGTGTACCTGATGTGGTACGGCAGTTACTGGCAAGATGCCAAGCCGGCCCAGAAGACGGCACTCGGCTTTGCCGTGAGTCTGGATGGCCTCCGCTGGTACAAGCATCCCGAGAATCCGGTATTTCGTCCGGAACCGGAGCGAGCCTGGGAATCGCACTATGTCACGAGTCAGTCGGTGCTGCGTTTGGCGGACGGATCGTGGCGGATGTGGTACGCCAGCCGCACCAAGCCGCCATTCCGTCACAAGTACTTTGCCATGGGCACGGCAAGCTGGGCTGGACCTCGGGCGGACGCAACGCCCGAATTCGCGGCGATTGATCCCGAGGCGGGCCGCTCAAAGATTGTCGCGAGCCAGGAGGCGCTGCGCGAGCGGCTGCGGGCGGAGCGGGGAATCCCCGGCCAGCGTGTTCCGCTCGATGCGGAAGCCCGCGGACAAATCGCGGTCGACGACATAGTGATCGAGAAGTGGGTGATTCGCAGCGAGCCGGGATCGAAAATTCCTCTCGTGTTGTATCGGCCGGCTACGGCGACTGGCCGGCTGCCGGGGATCGTACTCACGTACGGGCATGGAGGCAGCAAGAGCACGTGGGAGCACCAATATGCCGGCCAGCTTTACGCGAAGATGGGTATCGCCTGCCTGGCGATGGACCCGCTGGGCGAAGAGGAGCGTCACGCGGACGGCCGAATGGGTACGCGAGCCCACGACGACGCCGGTGCCGACGCGCAAGCCGCCGCCGCGGGGCGACTGATCATGGGGAAGCTCTGTTTCGACGCCATGCGCGGGTTGGACTTTCTCGAACAGCGCCAGGACGTCGATCCGCAGCGTCTGGGCGTCGCCGGATACTCGCTGGGCGGTGCGACCGGAACCTGGGTCACGATGCTGGATACCCGAGTACGTTGTGCCCTGGTCGTCGGCTGGGCTTTCGACGACATCACGCTGCGTACCAAGCTTTGTACGCGGGTGCCGAACGTGCGGCTGCGCGAACGAGCGACATGGTCCGATTTCGTCTCGCTGGCCGCGCCGCGCTGCGCGCTGCTGGTCATGAATGGCGACGCGGACACCGTGATCGATCTGGATGAGGATCACGCGGCCTGGGACGGCACTCGCCGAGCGGTTGCATCGGGGGGCAAAGTGTTTGCGGCGCTGTCGGCACCCGTCGCGCCGGAGACCTGGTTTCGGGCTGGGGGAGGGCATCGGCCGTATTTCATCGAGCCGGCGGCGTTGCTTTGGATCCATGACCATCTGGGAACGCCGCGTGCGACGCACGACCAGGTGGCGGGATTGGCAACGCAGCCTGCGGGCGAGTGGCTGGATACTTGGAATGTCCCCCTCGAGAAACTGTACGGCACGGAATTGCACTGGCGCGGAACCCAACTGCCCGACGTTGGCGTCCGATACCTGGCTCCGCGCGAACTGGCTGTCCTCCAGCCCGGCGAGGCTGGTAGCGCCGATTTCACGCTGGCCGGCTGGCTCGAAGCGATTCGACGGAAGTAAAGGGAGTTGCGCGCGTTTCCGGCAGAGGACGCCGAGGGCGCTGGGCGACGCTGCCGACCGGCTAGTAGGCGGCTGTCCTAGAGCAGCCAGTGGAGCGTCACCTGGGTGTCGACTCGCCCGTCGAGCTGGTGGAAGAACCATACCAGTGGTTCTCGGGATTTTCCCCGTGTGCAGCCGTCAATAATGAGAAAGACGAGAAAGAGGTCCCAGTCTTCGACGGCGCCCAGCAGACGCTCGAGTCGCGCGCTGATCAGACCTCCCGTCGTATCCTGTTTCCAGAGCGCATACGGCTCGTCGTGGTACTGCACCATCGCCAGCAAGTCGGCGTCGTCGCAGAACTCCGCCAGAAAGCCCCGGGCGAGCGACGCGTGGCTGCGTGGATCCTCGATGGGAACACCTTGCCGGGCCTCCGCCTTGAACGTGTCGTGCGTGTGGATCAGTAGCCGAAGCTTGGCGCGATCGCCTTCAGCGATCTGGCCGGCAAGCGAGCGGAGGTTGTCTTCGAGCTCGCGAATGTGCGCGCGGACGGTTCCCTCGGGATGCCCGCGGCGCGGAACGCCCCAGTCGAGATGCCGCTGATAGCGCGCGTCGGCCTGAATGGCGCGGAGGATGGCTGGGAAGTTGTACACATCAGGAGGCCGAGGGGCCGGCTACTCCCGCTTGAGCGCGTGGATGCGGACGCTCGCGGCGTAAGCATTCACGTCGTAGCGCTGGAACAGATTGGCGAGTTGGTCGTGCAGCGCTGCTTCCTCTTCGCAGCAACCGGCAGTCGACGGCGAACAGCAACTTCCGCCGTTCGACGCGGTCGCGGGCTGCGCGTCGGCGTTCGCCGGCGCGCAGCAACCGGCGCCACCCGCCTCGGCATAGGCGTTCAAATCGGCACCCGTATCGGAGACGACCACCGACTCGAATCCGGCGTCGCGAAACAACTGCGCATAGTCGTCGATGAGAATCGCTCCAGCGATGCAGCCCACGTACGCGCTCACGTCCCGAGCCAACTCTGGCGGCAATGCCTGACGCAACGCGATGTCGCTGATCGCCACCCGCCCGCCGGGCTTGAGGACCCGCAGGATCTCCCGCGCCACCGCAACTTTGTCGGGCGCGAGGTTGATCACGCAGTTGCTGACGACGCAGTCCACCGACGCGTCGGGCAACGGCAGGCGATCAATCGTCGCACAATGAAAGTCGACATTGGTCAACCCGGCCTTCGCCGCACTGATACGGGCCCGCTCGAGCATCTCCGGGGTCATGTCGATTCCGATGGCCTTGCCCGTGGGACCGACGCGACGCGCGGCAAGCAGCACGTCGATGCCTCCGCCGCAGCCCAGGTCCACCACCACTTCTCCCGCACGCAATCCAGCCAGCGCGACCGGGTTGCCGCAGGAGAGCCCCATGTTGGCCTCCGCAGGCAACGAGGCCAGTTCGTCCTCGGAGTAACCGAATGCTGCCGCCACCGCCCGCACCTCGGCCGAGTCGTTTGAGATCCCGCTGCGCGCTACGGCGGCGTACTGGAGTTGGACCGTGTCGACCACATGCTTCGAGTGCATGGTGAGCTCCTGTCGTTCCTGCGAGGGGACGAGAACCGTCGCCGGTTCACCGCCTTGTCTATCGTTGATTAACGATAGAGGCAGGGGTGAGCGCGGTCAAGGCCGGCGAGGCGAGGACGATAGGGCGAGAGCAGACCCTCGGGGCGACGGGACATCCGACGATCACAGGAACTGGCACGGAGTGCTGTTTGAGCGGTCTCTGCCACCGGATTCGTTCGGCGCAGGCTGGCGTGTGGGCACCGGCGGGACGTACCCGACGGGCCCCATGCAGCACTGGCCGTCGCTCACCGATGGCGGGCGATAGCGGTATCCACGCACTACAGGGTGTTGATTCCTGCTGCAACCATCGCCACCGACGACACGGGCGGTCGCGACCCCCAGGGGGCCGGACAGTCCCTGCGTAGCAGGCGAGCGACGGATGCGGATCCTGCGGATGCCCGCCTCCCTCGGGCTGTTGGTCACGCTGATGTCAGCGTGGCTGCCGGCTCGCGGCCGGCAGTTGGTGGTTGGTACGGGAGTCGAACCCGTGACTTCCAGTTGAAATCTGGTGCTCTACCCTCTGAGCTAACCGGATTGACAACGTCGGTGTCAGACACCATGTCCGGTACACTCGGATTAGAATCCCGACGGGTAAACCGCGCGCCGCTGGTTCCGGCGTTGTCAAGAACCTTGCTTGCAAGAGACGCCGGCGGGAGTCGAACCCACTTCGACCGGGTTGCAGCCGGTTGCCTGGCCGTCTGGCTCCAGCGTCCGCCGAGGATACCTGCCTCGTTTCCTATCAGCATAGAGGCAAATGCTTGCTCAAGGTTCGCGCTAGCGAGTAGTCTGCGGCCATTGGCTCCCGGAGCGCCGCCGGCTCCGATATCCTCCTGAACGGACGCGAACTATGTACCGAATTGCTGGTTTCTCCGTGGTCGCTGGCCTTGTCATCCAGTTCACGACGGTCATTTCCGCAGAAACCGTCTGGGTGCGCGTGACGGTCGAGACGCCGCTGGAGTATGCTCGCACGCCGCTCGACCCTCAATTGGATTTCGCGGATCTGATTCGCCAGGCCGGCGCCACGGGGGTGCTGGATCCGAATTCGATAGAAGTGCGGCAAGCCGATTCGCAAAAGGTCGTACCGCACGCGCTGTCGGAGGAATTGGATTACGGCGAGCGGGGACGGGTCGAGTTCGTGGTCGAGAAGCCGGGACCGGCGCAATACGACATTCGCTTTCGGACCGCTTCCGATCGACCGCTGCGGGAGCCGCGTCCGGTGACGCCGGCCATTGGCGTCGGAGACCTGTTGCGTTACAACGCGCTCGCGCCCCGTCCCATCGCGATGCCGTATTCGGCGGGGCTGCATGATCTGAACGGCGATGGGCTGCTGGATCTGACGGGGACCTGGAATTACGCCTACCGGCCGGGCTGGCCGTGGGATGGCATCGTATGCTATCCGGGAACTGGCCGGGGCGAGTTCCGTTTTGGCGAATTGACGCGACTCCGCTTTCAGGCTGACGCGGCATCGGCACCTCAATTCTTCAGCCATACCTACATGGCCGTCGACTTTGCTGACTTCAACCGCGATGGACGTCTGGATCTGGTGATGACGCGGCGGGGCCAGCGCGAGGTGACTTTCTATGTGGACCAGGGCCAGCGTGATCCCAACCGCTTGCCCCGTTACGCGCCGGCCGGCACGGCCCCGATCGCTGGCTGGGAAGCCTGCCGCGTCGTCGATCTGGACGGCGACGGCGTTCTGGATCTCGTCGTTGACGGCGAGTACGTACACAACCTGAATCCCAACGGTTGGCCGTTCCGGGCGTCCACGCCGGTGCGACTCGATGCAGGACACCAACCCTGTTTTCTGGATGTGGATCGCGATGGGCGGCTGGACGCGGTCTCGCTACAAGGTGGCGAGGCCGTGCAGCCCGATTTCTATCAGGTGGCCTGGCGGCGGAACCTGGGACAGCATCCTCCGCAGTTCGGCCCGGCGCAGCGGCTCGAAGACGTTCGCGTCGCGGCCATCTCTCAGGTCGCCGCGTGGCACCGGGGGGATCGGGCCGGGTTAATCGTGCAATACGATGCCTTCCAGCAGCTGGCGGTGTACGAGTTGGAAGCTGGGGGACCCGATCAGCGATCAAGCTGGCGGCTGCTCGGCCGTGCCACCTCGGACGCCGCCGTGATGGCGCTCAGCGACCAGGCTTGGCCCTGCATATGCGACTGGGATGCGGACGGCGATCAGGACCTGCTGGTGGGTGGCGGCTACGGGTGGCCGCGGATCGTGATGAACGACGGTATCCCAGGCGAGCCAAAGTTTCGCGAGCCTCAGACGATTCTCGCGTCGGGTGAACCGATTCGGCTGGTGCGGAATGCGTTGCTCGGCCCGCCGGCCAGCTGGCATGACATGGGCTATTCGTTTCCCGCGTTCGTCGACTGGGACGCGGACGGACTCCCCGACCTGATCTTTCCCAACGAGACGAACCGCATCTACTGGTATCGCAACCAGAAAACCTTGCAGTCGCCCTCGTTCGGGCCGCGTCAGCAGGTTGAGTGCGATGGTTATGCCGACACGGCCGAACTGCGGGCGTTGTCGGCCCGTCGAGCGGTCGACCCGCAGTCGAACAACGGCGTCTACCCGTACGAACCGGAGCAGCCATTTTTCTGGCGGACGGGCGCGGCGTTCGCGGATTGGAACGGCGATGGGCTGATCGACATGGTGACGCACAGTGGCGACACGCGGCTGGCGACGCTGTTCACGCAATATCGTCATGCCGATGGGACGCTGCATCTGGCGCGCGGGCGTCCCTTGCGCCTCGCCGATGGCCGGACCATTCAGGACTCAATTGTCGACCGCCGTGCCCACTGGACGGAGTCGTTCCGAGCGGCCGACTGGGACGGCGACGGGCTACACGACCTGTTCTACAGCGTGGCGGGGGCTCACAGCGGAACGAAGGAGGGGGGCAGTATCTACTGGCTGCGTAACGTGGGCACGTCTCGGGAGCCCGTGTTCGCTCAGCCGGTCACTATGCGTTGCTTTGGCGAACCGATCCGGATTACGA
>JBFWYF010000318.1:0-7755 GCA_050186685.1 Pirellulaceae bacterium | reverse complement strand
TCCCGCAGCTTAGTTCCGTCAGTTTAATGGGGCCGACCAGCTGACTCCTGCTTCCATGTCGAAGCTTCCGTATCTGTGGATGCTGCTGGGTTCTTTCTTCTTTGCGGTGATGAGCAGCCTCGTCCACGCGGCCGGTGCTCATTGCGACTGGCAGGTGGTCGCCATTGCCCGGACTCTGCTCGCGTTGATCTTTGCCGCACTGCTGGTCGCGGGCAGTCGACGGGGCTTCGTGTTTCTCAAGCCCGCCATGCTCTGGATTCGCAGCATTGCGGGCAGCATCAGCCTGGTGTGTGGTTTCTATGCCTTGGCCCGCATGCCGGTGGCGGACGTGCTGACGCTGACGAACATGTTTCCGCTGTGGGTGGCCGTGTTGTCGTGGCCACTGCTGGGCGCGGCTCCGCCGCGGGACGTGTGGCTCGCCGTCATCTGCGGGATCGGCGGCGTGGCGCTGATTCAGCAGCCACATTTTGGATCCGGCGATTATGCGTGGATGGTGGCTCTGGCGGCGTCGTTTACCAGCGGCGTGGCGATGATTGGACTGCACCGGCTGCACCACATAGATGCCCGGGCGATTGTGGTGCACTTTTCCGCCGTGTCCCTCGCCTTCTGCATCGGGGCCCTGTTCCTGTTCCCCCGCGCCGCGCCGGTGGTTTCGTCCTTGACGCCGATCACGTTGCTGCTGCTGCTCGGTGTCGGTGCGAGTGCGACAGTCGGCCAGCTGCTGCTGACCGTGGCATTCGCCCATGGGGATCCGGCGCGTGTGTCGGTGGTCGGACTGTGCCAAGTCGGATTCGCGATGGTGTTCGATCACCTGTTCTGGGGGCGCAGCTTCAGCGCGGCCACGCTCAGCGGGATGGCGTTAATCCTGTTTCCAACAGCTTGGATGATGCTGCGTCGCGGCGTGCGACTCGCGGACTAGCTAGTCGCTGCGTTCGCCAGAGCGCGGAGCGGTGCTGCGTCCCACCCGCCGCCCCCATTCTGGCGAAAGGGGCGGCGGCTAGGCCTTCTCGAATGCGGCGTCGAAGGCCCGTTCGCTGGCCGAGAAGTCGAGCCGTCGCAGGAACTGGCAGGCCTCTTTTGCGCCGAACTCTCGGTTCATCCCGCTGTCTTCCCATTCGACGGACAGCGGCCCCTTGTAGCCTACTTGGTTCAACGCGCGGATGATCTCCTCGAAATTCACGCCGCCACGGCCCGGGCTGCGGAAGTCCCAGCCGCGGCGCGGATCGCCGAAGTTCAGATGGCTGGCCAGAATCCCGCTCCGTCCGTTCAGCGTCGTAATGGCGTCCTTGACGTGGACGTGGTAGATGCGATTGGGAAACGCCCGTATGAACTCGACGGGATCCACCCCCTGCCAGTGGAGGTGGCTCGGGTCGAAGTTAAACCCGAACTCTTCCCGGTGATTCAACGCTTCCAGGGCCCGCTCTGCGGTGTACAAATCAAACGCAATCTCGGTCGGATGCACCTCCAACGCGAACTTGACCCCGCACTCCGCGAACACATCCAGGATCGGATTGAAGCGTTCGGCGAGCAAGGCAAAGCCCTGGTCGATCATTTTGGGCGGGACGGGCGGGAAAGAATAGTTCAGGTGCCAGATGCTCGAGCCGGTGAAGCCATTGACGACGCTGACGCCCAGCTTCTGAGCGGCGCGGGCCGTATTCTTCAATTCCTCGATGGCCCGCTTGTTGACGCCGGCCGGCGAACCGTCCCCCCACACATAGGGCGGCACAATCGCCTTGTGCCGTTCGTCGATCGTGTCCAGCACAGCCTGGCCCACGAGGTGTGCGCTGATCGCCTGGCACTGCAGTCCGTGTCGCTCGAGCAGGTCGCGTTTGCGGGCGCAATAACCCGCATCGCTGAGCGCCTTGTCGACCTCGAAGTGGTCACCCCAGCAGGCCAATTCGATGCCGTCGTACCCGAATTCCTTCGTCTTGCGCGCCATGTCCTCCAAGGGCAAATCGGCCCACTGGCCGGTAAACAGCGTCACGAGGCGACCCATGCAGAGCTCCTTTGTGCCAAAACGATTCTTTCTAACGAGCGGCTATTCTGCCGGTTTTGGGGCCAACGTGCAACCGAGCCGAGGGGACGCCGTGGCCCTCATCGCATTCGCTCGGAATACCCTTGTTTGGGAACCGCGGCATGCTCGTGGCTTGGCGAAAGCCGGACTGGGAAATTAACCTAGAGCAGGTCTCAAGCACGCTCGCCCCCGAGGCACGAGATGAACACCCTTCTTCGCACCACCGTTCTTGTACTGCTGGTTTGCACGGCCGATCAGGGGCAGGGAGCGCTCATTGTGCAGAGCTACTCTCCTGAGCGACACGACCGGTTCGTGAATAGTCCCGAGTTCGTAGGAAGCGGCTTCGACTGGTCGGGTGTGGGGCGCAGCAACACGGGTGCCTGGGGGACCTTAGTCAGTCCGTCCCATGTGATTGGGGCCAGCCACGCGGCCACCAACGGTACCCTGCGTTTCTACCTATCCAATGACCCGAACGGCGCGTACGTCGAAAGAAACGTCCTGTCGGGAACTGCCATTGCCAATTCAGACCTCTACCTTGCCACGCTAGATGCTCCGATTACGAGTGGCGTCGGCATCTTTCCCTTGGCGGCCCTGGCGACGACCAATGCGCTGTTGGGGCAGACGATTTTTACCTACGGCCTCGCGGCGTCCGGGACGCCACAGACCAATATGCGGGTGGGACGAAACACGGTCGACTCAGTCTTGTCCGACTTCTCCCACCCAAATCTGGGCGCTTCGCACGGTGACATTTTTCTGTTCGACTTCGATTCTCCAGGCGGAGTGGGTGCCGACGAGTCGCACGTGCAGTCCGGTGATTCGGGAGCGCCGAGTTTCGTTGTCGTGAATGGCGTTCCCGCCGTCGTCGGCATCCACTGGTTTATGTATGAGGGCGATTCGCTGGGCGACCTGGGATCCGGCGACACGCTGGTTTCGTCGTTCCTCGATGCGCTCGACAGTGCCATGACGGGCGAGCGCGCTACCACCGTGACGCTGACCGCCGTGCCCGAGGGAGCGGCGTTGCCGTGTTCGCTGATGGTGCTAGGTATTCAGCGACTTGTGCGGCGTTATCGCCGCACGCGCGAGCTCAGGTAAAGATCGCCAAGTCGTCTCCGCTACTCCAGATTAAGCTTCACATCCGACAAGCCGTCGGCAGGGACGTCCAGGGTCAGACCGGAGGTTTCGGGATTGTGGTACTTCTTCGGTATCTTGACGCTCGGTTTGGGCAACAGAGCCGGATTGTCGATAATCGCTTCCTGGCCGGTGGCTGTGGCCGAGGCCGGATCGAGCCAGTTCACCGCGATCTTATGCTGCCCTGGCGGCGCACCATCACCGGGAGCGTTGGTCCCCAAGGTGAACTTGCCCATGGCGTCGGTGGTCCCCGTCGCCACGCGCCGTCCGTCGGCGGGCATGAATGTGACTTGAAACGACTCCAGCGGTTCACCCTGATAGGTCAACGTGCCGGCCACCGGCACGACCGCCTCCTGCTCGGCCACCGGGCCCGGATCCGTTTGGCATCCTGTGGCGACCAGAAGCGTAAGAAACAAGATCGAAGCAGCGGCTCTCATGGGCTTTTCTCAGGTGAAGATGTGAACGAAGTCATTTCCGGCCAGATGGAGGCTTGGTCTAAGTTCGCGTCGCAAGCCTCCCTCTCCTGGTATTCCGGGAGAGGGGCAGGACAAGGAATGCGCGGTTTCCAGACCAAGCTCAATACTCGCCGACGACGTCGCCGTCGGCGCGGCTGCCCACGGCCCGCCATACCGCTTCGCTGACCGTGCTGCTCGAGAATCGGACCGAACCGTCGCACAGGACGTGCATGACGCCACCCGGGTGGAAGCTGCGGGCGGCCAGATGGCCCCGGTCAAGACCCGTCGCCCGGATGCAATCTCGCTTCTTCGCATTCGGCGTAATCGTGTGCGAGTAGTAGGTGGTGACCACGATGCCGCGATAGTACTGCTTGCCACGGTACAACCAGGCCCGGGTGGCCCGATTCTCACATTCCGGGATTGGAATGGTATCCCCGGTAGGACTGCCATCCCAGCTGCCGAAGGCTACGTCGGTCGCGACCTTGAAATCGTCGACATTCCCGGCGGCTACCGGCGAGGCCTGAGGCGAGCCGGTGCTGGGCCCGACCAGGCATTCGGCCATCAACCCCGTGTTGCTCAACCCGTCGAGGATTTCGGCGAAGCGGGCACCGTACCGGCGACCGAAAGGGCCATTATTCGATGCATAATTCGCGTTGGCGCCGAGGCTCTGCATGTAATTGGTTGTGCCGCAACCTGTCGGACATTGCGTTCCGGCCAGAATGAATTCCGGCATTTTGGGATGGGAGGGACAGTTGAGGACAGGGAGCTTCTGCTGGCGTGCGGCCTGATTCGCCACGTGGGTATTGAGATCGACATTGAAATTGAACAGCGTGTGCACAGCCGACTGTTCGATAAACGGCAGCATTACGGGATGTGGCGACGAATTGTTGGCGACGTTCCCGGTGCCCGTGGGATTGATGGTTCCCATCGGCAAAGTCTTGAACGTGGACTCGTAATTATGCAGCGCCAACCCCAACTGCTTGAGATTGTTGGAACACTGCATGCGCCGAGCTGCTTCCCGCGCGGCCTGCACGGCGGGCAGCAGCAACGAGACGAGGATCCCGATAATGGCAATTACGACCAGCAACTCCACGAGTGTGAAGCCGCGACGACGAACCGAGCTATACATGGACGATAACTCCCCGACTGGCCGGACAAGCCGCTGTCTCCGACGCCGGAGAACCTATGCAGCGTCCCGAACCACTCGGGCGGTATTGTAGTCCGGGCAGGGGGAATTTCGAGTCGGCCTTCGTCAGTTCCCCTACCAATATTCTGGACTAGCCACTTAGGAGGGGGTGGTGTCACTCCGAGCCGGCCATTCGCTGGCGGTAGTCCAGCGGAGGCTGCTGGTTGGGCTCCATCAGGCTGAAGTACTTCTGGCTGGTCGTACGGCGTTTGAATTCCTCCTGAGCTGCGGCGATCCTGGCCGGATCGCGCATCACGTCCCAGGCCGTCGCGGCCAGCACCTTGGCGGCGAGGTTCATGCCCTGCCGGCCAATGCGTGTCCCGCCGCTTGCCACCGCCTGCCACGAATGGCCGGGTGTACCTGGCACAAAACAGACGGTGGAGAACCCGGTTGTCGGCACGACCCACGATACGTCGCCGACGTCCGTCGAGCCCATGCCTGGTGGTCCGCCCGTGCGGAACTCCACTTCGCGGATACTCTCCAGCGGCCGGGGCCGCTCGATTGACTCCTGCAGTCGCGTGGCGAAAGCAATGTCTTCGTCTGTGAAGCTCAGGTCGTTCAGCTGCCTTAGATTGGCCACGGCCACTTGAGCCAGCGCGTTGTTCGGCAAGATCTCTTTGATCCCCCCCTCGAAACGCGTCTCCAGGCGGGTTTCGGTAGCCAGGGCGCCAGCTTGAGCGCACAGGACCACGCGTCGATACACGTCCCGGACGACCTCCGATTTCGGATGACGGACATAGTAGTAGACCTCGGCCACGTCGGGCACGACATTCGGCGCGCCGCCGCCATGAGTGATGACATAGTGAATCCGGGTCCCGTCCGGGACATGCTCGCGGAGCTTATCGGCGGCATGGTTCATCAGTTCGACGGCGTCCAGCGCCGATCGTCCCTGGTCGGGCGCCCCCGCGGCATGAGCGCTCTTGCCATGAAAGCGGAACTTGGCCGCCATCCGGGCGGTGGAGCTGCGATCACCGGCGGAATTTCGATCACCCGGATGCCAGTGGAGCACGACGTCACAGTCCCGAAACAGGCCGTCGCGGACCAGAAACACTTTCGCGCTGCCTCCTTCCTCGGCAGGACAACCGTAGAATCGCACCGTCCCCCGCAGCTGGCCGGACTGGATCTGTTCCGCCAGCGCCATGGCGGCGGTGGCCGAGGCGACTCCAAACAAATGGTGGCCGCAACCGTGGCCGTAGCCCCCGGTTTGGGCCGGCTCGCGCGTGGGAACGGCCTGCTGCGATAGACCGGGCAGCGCGTCGTATTCCCCCAGAATCCCGAGCACCGGCTGGCCGCTGCCAATTGTGGCTGTAAAGGCCGTCGGGATACCCGCCACCCCTCGCTCGACTCGGAATCCGGCCTTCTCCATCGCTTCGCTCAGCAGCTGCGACGACTGACGCTCCTGGTAGCCAGGCTCAGCCCAGGCCCAGATTTTCTGGGCCATCTCCCAGCTCTGCGCATCACGGCGCATGACGGCCTCCGCCAGCCGCTCCTTCTGAGCCCACACCTGCGGGGGCGCGACTAGCCCCGACAGGCAAAGCATCGCGGCCGTCAAGACCCAAGACAACGTACGGCTCGGTCGAGCAAAGTCGCGCACGAATGCCGTCGCGGCCGTGCGAGGGACGAAGCGGATGCAGGGGCGGCGGAGATCCATGCGTGACAATCTTTCTGAGGAAGCACTCACCAAGGAGAATGGACGGACGACACGGCAGACGCGCTATTCCCGCGGCCCAGCGTCACTCGCCAATGCAGTATAGATGCTGATTGGTGCGGAGGAAGATCTGACCATCGGACAGCGCGGGCGTCGCGTGACTTGCCTCGCCGAGATCGTTCTGAGCGAGCAGCTCGAACTTGTCGGGATTCGGGCGGAAGACGGTGGTGATGCCCTTCCGATTTGTCACGTAGGCCTTGCCGGCGGCGTAGGAGATCGAACTCCACATCTCGCCCACCTCGCGGGGACTCGTCCAGACAATTTCGCCTGTCTCGGGAACCACGCATTGAATCGTGCCGGGCCCGGCGTTGGGGCGGTAGAGACGGCCGTCGAGGACGATGCCGGTCCCGATGCTCTGCGGGTTCGTTTCATTACGCCACAGGCGATCGGATGCGGTCAGGTTGCCCTTACCTCCCAGCTTGAAGGCCATCCCCGGGCCGTTGAAGCCACCGACGCTGACGCAGACATTGCCGGCGATGACCGGCGACGAATACGCGAGGTCTCCCTTCGGACCACTTAAGCCTTCACAGAACCAGAGGATCTTTCCGTCGGCCGGATCGTAGGCCACCACGCGCGTGGGCATCGCACAGATGATCTGATCCCGACCGCCAATCGAGGCCACGATGGGCGTCGTCCAAGATCCCATGTACTTCTTGTCCGGGCGATACGTGCCATCGCCCGCCATGGGCTCTTCGGCCGTCCACAGCACGCGGCCGCTGGACAGCTCAAGGGCGGTGACGAAGACCTTGGCACCGGGACTGCAGTGCATGATGACTCGGTCGCCGTACAAGACGGGCGACGTGCCATATCCCCAAATGTGCTGGAACTCGCCGAACTGCTTCTCCCACTGGAGTTCTCCCGCGAAATCGTAACAGAACAGTCCCGCGGAGCCGTGCCAGACCACCACGTGCTTGCCGTCCGCCGCGGGTGTCGTGCCGCAGTACGGATTCGTTTCATGGGTTTCTTCGTCCCGGTTGTAGTCCACGGTGCGGACCCACTGCTGTTTGCCGCTGTGTCGGTCGAAACAGTAGAGGCTGCGCCGGTGCCCTTTGTCGTCCTCGGCGCTGGTCACGAAGACTCGGCCGTGCGAGACGATGGGGCTGCCGTTGCCCGGGCGCGGCAGCGGCGCTTTCCATCGCACGTGCTGGTCCGGTCCCCAGGTCGTCGGTAACTGGGACTAGGTCGTCAGGCCGTTCCCGTACGGACCTCGAAAGGACGGCCAGTCCGCGGCCAGCAGCCGCTGGCAGAAGGGAAGTGTGACCAG
>JBFWYF010000317.1:0-7760 GCA_050186685.1 Pirellulaceae bacterium | reverse complement strand
CCGAGACCGGCACCCTGGTCGTCGTCGAGAACGCGGGCAATGCGCGGCTGACCACGGCGCTGCCCAAGGTGCACATCGCCGTGATGGGCATGGAGAAGGTAATACCGCGGTTCGAACACATCCCCATCTTTCTCAAGGTGCTGGCCCGCGCGGCGACCGGCCAGAAAATCTCGGTATACACATCGTTGATCACGGGGCCGCGGCGCGCGGGGGAACTGGACGGACCCGAGGAGTTCCACCTGGTGATTCTCGACAATGGACGCTCGCGTATCCTGGGCAGTCCCTTGCGCGAGAGCTTGTTTTGCATTCGGTGCGGGGCGTGTTTGAATGCCTGTCCGATCTATCGCACTGTTGGAGGGCATGCGTATGGCGGCGTTTATGCCGGGCCGATCGGCGCCGTCTTGACGCCCCTGTACGACGGCCTGGCCGCTAACCACCACCTGCCGCACGCATCGAGCTTGTGCGGCGCCTGTGAGGCGGCCTGTCCAGTCAAGATCCAGATTCCGCAGATGCTCGTCCAGCTGCGGGAACAGCTGCACGAGGCGCCTGTCGCCAAGCACGGCTGGGAGTCGGCGGCCTATGGGCTCTGGGCGAAGGTCTTGAAATCGCCCACTTGGTACGGCTGGGCCACGTGGCTCGTCTCGCGTACCCTGGGACGGTTCGCCCGCCGTACCGGGTGGCTACACCGGCTGCCCGGCCAGCTGGCTGGCTGGACTCAGCACCGGGATTTTCCGGCTCCGGCGCCGCAGCGGTTTCGAGACTGGTGGGATAGCGAAGGAAGTCGGGAAGAGGCGGGGCGATGAACCGAGACGAATTCCTGGGGCGCGTACGGCAAGCGACCGCGGCGGGACGGGCGTACCGCGTACACGTGCCCCCGGTCGGACCCGAGGCGGGATACGTTGGTGCGGCCGCGGACCTCTGCGCGGCGCTGGCGTCGGAAATTCAGAGCGTCGGCGGCATCCCTCAAGTCGTCGACGACTGGCATGCCGCGCAAGCCGCGGTACTGGCCTGGTTACAGCACTACGGCGTGCGCCACGCCATTTGCTGGCAGCACCCGACGTTGGAACGGCTCCAGTTGCGCGAGGCACTGACCGCGCACCAGATCCAGGCCACGGGCTACGACGAACTGTCCGCCCTGGCCCACGACGAACAACGCCGGCTGATGTTGAACGCCGACATCGGGATCACGGGAGTCGACTACGCTGTGGCGGAGACCGGGACGCTGGCTGTCTGCGCTCGCCCAGGGCAGGAACGATCGCCGTCGCTGGTGGCGCCCATTCACGTGGCCGTGGTTCACCAGTCCCAGATTCTGCCTGATCTTTTCGACCTGTTCGCGCGGTGGCCTCCCCAATCGCTGCCCAGCAACGTGGCGCTGATCACGGGTCCCAGTAAGACGGGCGATATCGAGCTGGAATTGACGACCGGAGTACACGGGCCGGGGCACTGGCATGTGGTCATCGTGCGCGAGTCTGCTACTTCCGGCGCGGAGAACCACGGACGATGACGCATATCAGGGCCGAATCTGACAAGCCCGAATTGTTGGCGCCGGCCGGCGATGCCGCGTGCCTGCGCGCGGCGGTCGAGAACGGCGCCGACGCCGTGTACTTCGGGCTGGATCTCGGATTCAATGCGCGGGCTCGTGCGGCCAATTTTCAATTGGAGGATCTGAATCAAACGGTCGAATACCTGCGGGCTCGCGGGGTTCGTTCCTACGTGACGCTGAACACGCTCGTGTTCACGGACGAGCTGCCGGTGATGGAGGAAACCATTCGGAAACTGGCCGAGGCGGGTGTGACGGCCGTGCTCGTTCAGGATCTGGGAGTCGCCCGGCTCGTAAAGGCCGTCTGCCCGCAACTTGCGATTCACGCGTCGACCCAGATGACCTTGACGAGTGCCGAAAGCCTGCACATCGCCGAATCCCTGGGTGTCGAACGGGTGGTGCTGGCCCGCGAGCTGTCGCTCGACGAAATCGCCCAGCTGCGAAAGCAATCGTCGATGCCCCTGGAGGTCTTCGTCCACGGCGCGCTGTGCGTGGCCTATTCCGGGCAGTGTCTGACTAGCGAATCGCTCGGAGGACGGAGTGCGAACCGGGGGCAGTGCGCCCAAGCGTGCCGGCTGCCGTACGACCTGGTCTGCGATGGGCGCGACGTCGATCTGGGGCCTGTGAAGTACCTGCTAAGTCCGCAGGATCTGGCGGCCTACGATTTGTTGCCTGAGCTGATGGAACTGGGCGTTTGTGCCTTCAAGATCGAGGGGCGATTGAAGTCTCCCGAATATGTGGCCAACCTGACCCATCACTATCGGCGCGCGATCGATGCCGCGTGGCGGGGGCAGCCCGTGTCGGTGACCGAAACGGAGCGGCGCGAGATGGAGCTGTCGTTCTCGCGCGGGTTCTCGCACGGCTGGTTGGAAGGCTGTGATCACAAGGTATTGGTGCCCGGCACGAGTTCGGCGAAACGCGGGATACGGCTGGGCAGCGTCGTGCGGGTTTCCGGACAGCGCATCCGCATTGCGATCGACTCGCCCATTGCGGCGGGCGACGGCGTCGTATTCGAGGGAGATCGCGAACACCACGAGGAGCAGGGAGGACGAGTCTACGCCGTTCACCCGGTGTCCTCGCGACGAGATGATCGGGCGGGTGGGGCGTCGGCGGGGTCAGCCGGAGCCGCTCCGACGACTGTGGTCGAGCTCGCATTTCAGCACGGAGCGTTGGACTTGGCCCGGATCCGGCCGGGGCAAGCGGTCTGGAAGACCGACGACCCGCAGCTGACGGCTCGGCTGCGGCGTACGTTTCAAGGCCCCGATCCCATTCGCCGCACGCCGCTGCGTCTGCACGTCGAGGCGGCCGTCGGCCGCCCGCTTTCGCTGCGCGGCCAGGCGGAATCGGGAGCTGTGTGCGAGCTGGTCAGCGACGCGCCGCTGGAAGCCGCACGCAAACACCCCCTGACGGAAGAGCTGCTGTGCAAGCAGCTTGGGCGGCTGGGCGGCACGGTTTATGAGCTGGCCCGCCTCGATGCCGCGATCGAGGGTCAACCGATGGTACCGCTCAGCGTGCTGGGAGAACTGCGGCACGCCATGATCCGCCAGCTGGATGCTTCGCTGGCTTCCCCATCGAACAGGCGTGTTGAGCCCGGACGGGTGCTCCCGCGGCTGCGCGCCGGTGGCGGAAACCGACTCGAACCATCCGGCGGCGCGGAGGGCGCCCCGGAGTTGTACGTTCTCTGCCGGACGCTGCGGCAACTGGAGGTCGTGCTCGAGTCCGGCGCCCGGCATGTGTATGTAGACTTGCAGGATATTCGCGAATTCCGCGGTGCCGTGCAGCGTACTCATGCCCGGGGCGCGATGATCCTGCTGGCCACACCTCGAATTGAGAAGCCGGGCGAGCGGGGCATTTTTCTCGCCATGAGCAAGCACGGTGCCGATGGCATGCTAGTGCGCAATCTGGGAGGCCTCGCGTTCTGTGTCGAACACGGGATTTCCGCCGTCGCGGACTTCTCGCTCAATGCCACGAACGAGCTGACCGTTGGCGTACTGCGCGACCTGGGAGCGCGTCGCGTAACGCCGTCCTACGACTTGAATCGCGAACAGCTGCTCGACATGGTCGCCGCCACAGACCCGATGCAGTTGGAAATCGTGATCCACCAGCACATGCCGATGTTTCACATGGAGCACTGTGTGTTCTGCGCCGTGCTCTCGCCGGGGACCAACAAGACGAACTGTGGCCGGCCGTGCGATCGCCATCGGGTCGAGCTGCGCGATCGCATTGGCATGGACCATCCCCTGCACGCCGACGTCGGATGCCGCAATACGTTATTCAACGCCGTGGCCCAGAGCGCCGCGGAAGTCGTCCCACAGCTGGTCGAAGCCGGACTGCGACATTTCCGTATTGAACTGCTGAACGAGACGGATGACGAAGTTTTGCAGACAGTCGGGCTTTATCGGGAACTGCTCGCCGGTCGAACGCCGGGGCGAGAAGTCTGGAGCCGCCTGCGGGCCGCCAATCGCGTCGGCATCACGCGGGGTACTCTGGAGGAACGGCGTAACCCGCTCGCGATCATCTAAGCCCTGTGGGAAGGAGGAAGGATGGCCCCATCCGGGTTGGTTCCTCAACGACGCTCCTTGATTTCGCTGATCGGCTATCGAGGGACCGGCAAGACGACGGTCGCAAAGCTGTTGGCTGCGCGGATCGGGTGGTCGTGGCTGGATGCCGACGCTGAGCTCGAGCGGATGGCTCAGCGAACCATTCGCGACATTTTCGCCGAGGGCGGCGAATCTGCATTTCGTGACTGGGAGGCATCGACCGTCGTTCGGCTCGTCGAGCACTCGCGCACGGTTGTCGCTTGGGGGGGTGGCGTGATCTTGCGTGACGAGAACCGGGCCGCCATCCGGCGCGGCTGGGTATTCTGGCTGACGGCGGATCCCAAGACGATTCAGGCGCGAATCGAAGGGGATCCCATCACTTCGCAGCGACGGCCAAATCTGACCGTGGGAGGAGGATTAGAGGAGATCCAGCGGTTGTTGAGCTTGCGAGAACCGCTTTATCGCGATTGCGCGGATTTCACGGTCGACTCCGTACGCAAGACGCCTGAACAGGTGGCGGGCGACATTGTATGCTTTCTGCAGCAGCGTGCCGTACTTGAGAACCCTCCGGACCCCGGCGGCGAACATTCCCTGTGAATGCCATTCTTGCGATCCCGCTGGAACTGCGGCTGTTGGTCATTTTTCTCGCCGGAGTCCTGCTTGGTACGCAGGCGAACCGGGGCATCTACCGGCTGGCGTGGTTCGCGCGGCCGATTGGCCCGTGGTCGTTGCCCCACCCGGATGTGCCGCCACGCGGCCGCTGGGATCGGTTGCCGCTGGTGGGCTGGTGGCTGTTGCGGCGCGAGTCGCCTTGGCACGGGCGCGGCTACTGGATTCGGCCGATCTTGATTGAGCTTGGGTTCGGCGTGGCGCTGGCTGTATTGTACTGGTACGAAGTCGCGCAGGCCGGCGTCGCGAATTTTGATCCGGGCCCCTGGACGCTTCACGTCCAATTTCTCACGCACTGCCTGCTGATCTGGCTGATGCTCGTTGCGACGTTTATCGATTTTGACGAACAGACCATTCCCGATGCGATCACCATCCCCGGAACTCTGCTGGGATTGACGATCGCGGCGCTGTGGCCCGATTCGCGAGCGATCGTTCGGGTACCGGCTCCGGAGGGACGGGTCCACGACTTCCTGCATATCGGATCGGGTGTAGCCTTGCCGGCCCATCGCGGCTGGCCGGAGTGGCTGGACGGACCGGCCGGGCTGGGGATCGGGATCTTGTGCTTGTGCGGATGGTCGTTTGCCGTCATGTCGTACACGTGGACGATGCGTCGCGGCTTGCGCAAGGCAATCGAGTACGCCTGCGCCAGCGCGGCGCGCCACCCCATAAACCTGGCGATCGGTGTTATCTGCCTGTCGGGCATCCTTGCCACCACCGGCACGTGGTGGTGGGGCGGGGCGCATTGGGAAAGCTTGCTTTCGGCCCTGGTGGGGATGGTGGTGGGCGGGGGGGCGGTCTGGGCTGTTCGCATCGTAGGGAGCAGCGCGCTAGGGCAGGAGGCCATGGGGTTCGGCGATGTGACGCTGATGGCCGCCATCGGGGCCTTCACCGGTTGGCAGGCGACGCTGATTATTTTTTTCCTCGCTCCCTTCTCGGCGGTCTTTATCGCGATTACTCAGTTCTTGCTCACGCGGCGACATGACATTGCGTTCGGGCCCTATTTGTGTGCTTCAGCCGTCATCTGGCTTACGCACTCCGGGGCGCTGTGGGACCACTACGGTTGGCCGATTTTCTCATTGGGCTGGTGGGTCCCGGGATTGGGAGCATTCGGATTGGTGCTGATGGGCATCCTGCTGATGCTCCTGCGCATGTTGCGGGGTGAACCTATTCCGGATGCCGGCCCATGAGCAGCGCGGCGAAGCCACCCCCGCGGCCTGGCCGTTCGAGGAGTCCGGCGGAGCGCAGCACCTCGGCTCCGAGGGGCAAGCTCCCTCGTTAAGTCTCGAGCTCCCCAGCCGGTTCACCCCAGCCGACGACGAAACGATGCTCGCAACGCCGGCACTTGACGCGTTTGCCCAGGAAGTCGGTCGGGACCACGGTGGCGTCGCGGCACCCGTCGCAGAGAACGCGAAACCGCAATGTCGAGAGATCCCCGGGCCAGGCGGACGGGGGAACCCCGGGCAGCTGAATGTCTTCGGGTTGGAACGTGGTCAGCAACGTGCGGGTCAGCTGCCGGATGTCGGCGATGCGATTGGCCAGCCGCCGAATTGCCGTCTCGAACGCGTTGCGAACGAGTCGCCCGTTGCCGAAATGATCGTCGCGGTGCGCATATAACCACTGGAATCCGAGCAGGAGCTTGGCCCGCGTCGCAGCCGGCAGCTGGTAGTGGTTCTGATCGCACAGGCGTCCGAAGATCGATCCGAGCTCGGGTGGCGCGTAATCCTCGAACGTGAGGTGCGTATTACAACGGGATTTCAGACCCGGATTGCTGCTTAACAAGCGGTCCATTTCTTCCGGATAGCCAGCCAGGATCACGACAATCCGGTCGCGGTCATCCTCCATGCGTTTCAGCAGGGTTTGGAGGGATTCGCGGCCGTACGGGTCGTCACCGGATTCGTCGACCAGGCTGTAAGCCTCGTCAATAAACAGCACGCCGTCTAAGGCCTCGTCGATCTTCTTGTTCGTCTTGGGAGCGGTCTGTCCCGCAAATTCAGCGACGAGTCCCCCGCGATCCGTTTCCACGAGATGGCCGATGCGCAGGATACCCATCGCGCCGTAGATTTCCCCGACGATGCGGGCCACGGTCGTCTTACCTGTACCGGGATTGCCGCCGAAGACGAGGTGCAGGTTGAGGCGCGTCTGGGGGAGTCCCGCCGCGGCGCGTTGCTGCTGCAGCCGAAGATAATTCGTCAGCGTGCGAATCTCGTGTTTCACCTGCGGCAGTCCGACGAGCGAGTCGAGATGCCCGATGGCCTCGGCAAGCCGCTCTTCCGAGGCGCCGGATTGCGGTTCATCGTCCAGCGGCTCGGCCAGGGTCAGTTCTTCGTCCGGCGGTGCGTACTCCTGCTGGAGCTGCTGGGGAAAGGCCCCGATGCTGACCGTTGCTGCGACACCGCTGAAGTCGGCGTCGTCCCGATGTCGCAAACTGCGTTCGATTTCGTGCTGGATACGCCGCAGGCCGGCCAGTTCCTCCGTGGTCATGGCTCCGTCGGCTTTGGCGACCAGATTCGCAACGCGCACGATCAGCGTTTCGAGCGCCGCGATCCGATCGCGTAGCGGAGGAAACTGGCGAAAGGGACGGACGAGCGCCGACCAGTTCAGTTGTTCGGCTTCCCGAAATACGCGTCGAGCCACTTCGCGGAGCTGGCCTTGCGGGATTTCGCCCCACAGGTGGCGGAACAGCGTCTGGGCGAGCTGCTTTTCCTCCGAGACCCAGCGCTCGTCGGCCTGGACGATCGTGACATAAATCTTGATCAGCACTCCCTGATGGAGGTCGTCCATCAATTCGACAAAACTGTCCGCCGAGCCGGGCAAGAGGTACGGACATTGCTGGATGCAAAGTCGTGCGCTCGACTGATATAGCTGGCGGCAGTCCAGGATTGCCAGCTCGAATTCGTTTCGCAGGGAATCCCAATCGGATTTCGTCATTCCGTGCCGCCTTTCATGGACCCGTGGAGTGACTTCAACGTACCAATCGAAGTGCACCCATTCCAGGCTGGAGGGCTGCGAGC
>JBFWYF010000316.1:0-7763 GCA_050186685.1 Pirellulaceae bacterium | reverse complement strand
CACCGATTAATTCCGTGTTGCGAGGTATCCAGGCGGAAGTCGGTACGCGAGCGCCTTCATGCCCCGTCAGCCAGAACGTATGCCCGTGGAGGTGGATGGGATGGTGTTGAATCGGGCTGAAATTAAGGATGCGTATGCGGACTCGCTCGCCATGTTTGACTACCAGGGGCGTTGTATACGGACCGCTCCGACCATTGATAGTGTGCCAGTTAAACGTCTCCGAGAACGAATCGGGGATGGTCGTATTGGGCCGGATCATGAAGTTTTGAAAGAGCAGCCCGAAATCGCGATCCACGACAGGGTCCCATGCCACTTTGGGATGGATAATGAAGAAGCCCACCATTCCAAACGATTCCTGCATGGCAACGTGCGGATGATAAAAGAACGTACCAGCCTGATGCAGGTCGTACTCATAGATGTACTTGTCCCCGGGCATGATCGGATCTTGCGTGACACCGGGCACGCCATCCTCCCCCACGGGTAATTCCAGGCCGTGCCAGTGAATGGTGGTCGGTTCCGGAAGATGATTGTGGACGATCAGCCGAATCTTGTCGCCCTGCGTCGCTTCAATTGTCGGTCCGGGCATCGTCCCGTTGAAGCCATAGAAATTCATCCAATTGCCTGGCAGCAACTCGCGGCGAACCGGTTCACAATAGATGTGGTATTCCTTGCGACCGTCGACCATCTTCCAGGGGATCTTGCCCAGATCGGGAGCCTCAAAGGAAACGGGTGGCAATTGGGAATCACGTAGCCCCGGGACGAGTTTTCCCAGGTATTCGCCGCTCTCAACGGGTCCCCCATAACCCGGTGTAAACCGCGAGAATGTCTTGAACTCTTCCGGCAACTCGCGTTGCGAATCGCGGCGGCCGCCGTTCATTTCCTGGTTCCGGTTGCAACCAGCGCCGTCCTGACCGAGCGCCGTTCCCGCCGCGACCATTCCCACCGTGCTCCACGTTCCCCGTCTTAAGAACTCTCGGCGGTCGGCTGAAGTCATGATGCAGCTCCTGCTGAAAAAGTATCGTCGACGGTCCTATCTCGGCTGGGGCGACACGTCGATATGTTCGGGGGGCGTTGGACGTTCGGGTACCATCAGCCCCCCGTGCAAGAGGAAGCCGAGGATAAGCACTTCGTTTTCTCGCAGCGCAATCAATTGCTCGACGTATTGACCGCGCAAGGCGAAATAACCTTGCTGCGCCGCCAGCACCGACTGCCAGGTGATTCGGTCGTCCTCGTAGCTGTCGAGCCGAATTTCGTAGACGCGTCGCGATTCAGGCAGGATCACCGACTTGTAATTCTGCACATGCTGAAAGGCGCTGAGATACTGGTCGTAAACGCGACCAAGTTCTCGCCGGAGGACGAGTTCCAAGCGACGAATCTCTGCATGCTGGCGGGCTAGATCTGATCGAGCCTGCCGGATCGTTCCTTGATTCTTATCCCATAGTGGCACTTCCATTCGCACCTGAAATGTACCCACCGCCTGGCCCGCCTCGAAGTTCTGCCCGGCTCCTCCTTGCACTACGATGTTTGGCACCGATTCCACGAGCTCTCGCTCGACTTGCAGCTGATCTCCTTCCAATTTGGCTCGCGCTTGCTGGAGCTGCGGAGCACTTTCCATCAGCCGGTCGAGTGCCGCTTGCCACTCGATCATCTCGACATCCGTTTCCAGCGTCCCGCTCAGCACTCCAAAAGGAAGATCGATGCCGACGACTGCCGTCAATTCCTGCCACGTGCAGCGCAGTGTGTTCTCGGCGCGTAATACTGCCAGCCGCTGTTGCTGAAGAGCCACGTTGGCCAGATGCACATCATCCAGCGTTGCTCGCCCCAGATTGTAAAGTTCTCGCGTCGTGACCAAAGAATCTTCTGAATTCCTGAGCAGCTCCTTCTGAATCTCTACCAGTTGCTGATGCCCCAGAGCGCGGAAGAAATGAATGCGAACGTCATTGAGCACCTGCCATTCTTGCGCCAGAGCAATCCACTCCGAGACGTTGGTGCGGCTCAGGTACTTGGCGCGGCTCAATTGCAGTTTGTGGGCGGTCGGGATCTCCTGCTGCACCACTCCCCCGGTAAACTCGCCCGGTGTTCCCTCGACGCCAATCTGCTCCTGCACATACATGAAGACCGGATTGGGCCATAAGCCGGCCTGGATGGCCTTACCCAATGTTCCCTGGATCTGTGCTTTTGCCTGGACCAGGGTCGGATTGTTCTGGCACGCCGCGAACTCGAGCGACTCAAGATCGACGGTCTCGGCGATGGCGGTCGATTCCTCCACCTGCTGCAACGCGTGCATTCCCGACGGGATGCCCGGGACGTCAGGCGGTGCCTGAAAGATCTCGCCGACACCAGGGCGACGCTCCTCTCCGTGCTGCGGAGATGCCGACCCCTCACGACGCGGATCTGCCTGACGTACCGGCGTCTTCGTTTCACCATCCTCTTGGACTGATACAAGCCGAATTGTCGCGGCAGGTTCCCGTAGCGGAGACCCGGCCGGAGCCGCCAAAGGTATGAGCGGGCCAGACACCGGTGCAACGGGAACGCGGCAGCTGGCAATTGTGATCACTGCACCAAAGGCGCAAGCACTTGCAATCGACCGTCTCAGCGTCCTTGCCATGGGTGGCACCCTCCGACTCTTTCATCGGTCCCTCCGCTCACCGCCGCCACCCAAATTTCCTCCACCTCCTCTGGCGTGCTGCACGATGAGCGGCTGGACGTTGAGCCTTAAGCAACCTGCCTTGCAGTCGGTCCTGTATGCTCTCGGACAGTACCTATAGCGCTCGACCGAGATCATCCAAAGGTGATTTCACAAGTAAATTGACCTGTTTGCGGGGAGTGGATTGCGTTTAGGTCGATAAAACAAGTACCTGAAGCAACGTCCCTGTTACAACGGCCGCCATAACCGTGCACCTCGCCGGAGTGACCAAAGACGGCGAAGGAACGTATCCTTTCGACGAGGAGAATTGCCATGTGTCGGAGCCGAGTGATGATTGGCATGATAACGATTGGCCTGGGCGTGATCGCCACTGCTGTATGCGGGGACGGGCGACGGCCGGTCCCCTCGTTTACCGGCTCAAACTACTCCTACGGCTACAATCCGTACCAACCGCACTATGGCCCCATCGAAGCGCAACGTGAACTGTCTCGGCTGACACATCAGCCGAGCATTCGGGGTATCGACTTGGGATATGGGTTGGGATACTTCTTCGGCGCCGGGCCGTCTCACCACTACCATGGCTTGCGCACCAGGCTCGGCCGGTAGACTCAGGCACCAGGCCGAACGGTGATACCTTCAACTAAAGCCGGGAGAGAATGCGATGTCGAGACAGGGACGGATACTGCTGCGGATGGCAATCGTCTTCGGCTGTTCTTGCTGGTCGTCCGCCGACCAGCTCTTGGTGGCAGGCGACAGCCTCGACGCCCGGTATGGCTGCGGCTTTGTCCCTCATACCCCGCTTCGTTGCCAATCCTTCGTAGTTTCGCGAGGTTGTGCAGGGTGCATTCCCTGGTCTTACCACCACATCGCCAATTCGGTCTTTCCCCCATCGGCGGCAAACCGGTCCGAAACGTCGTGGTACAGCGGGAACCCACCGTACTATCCGTCGTGCCGATTTGGACCGGCCCGGAGCACAGGCGTGTCATTTGATGACTCGATCACTCCCAGTGCTTTTGACACGACGAACCAATCTGCGTCACTCCCACGGAGTGACGGAGCACCAGACCATGACGGCAGTCGCCACGATACGAAAGCGGCAGGCCCATCTAGACTCAGGTAAGTTGACCAAACAGCGGCGCGTTAGAGTTTCGGCCATAGGTTTTCCGCCAACAATGGGATCACCGTGGGGCACTTCATCGTGCTCACAACCGGCGGCAAAGAGTTACCAGCCGTACACATCTTCACACACACGTCAGCTTTTGTTGAGCGTCCACAGCAGTGGCGCCGCTAACGCCGTCCAGCCGGTCTGGTGGCTGGCGCCGACACCTTGGCCGGTGTCGCCATGAAAGTACTCATAGAACAGGGCCAAGCCCCGCCAGTGCGGGTTGTCGGCATAGCGGCGGTCTTTTCCGTGACAGGGACGGCGACCGGATTCGTCTGGCAGAAAGATGCTCGTCAGGCGCGAAGCCAGTTCGTCTGCGACTTGCTGCAGATTCATCATGTGCCCCGAGCCGGTGGGGCATTCGACCTGCAACGCGTTGCCGTAAAAGTGGTGATAGCGCTCCAAGGCCTCGACCAGCAGGTAGTTTACGGGAAACCAGATCGGGCCGCGCCAGTTCGAGTTGCCTCCGAACAGGCCGGTGTTCGATTCGCCTGGTACGTAATCCACACGATGTTCTTCGCCGCCGGCCCAGAACACGTAAGGAGTATCCTTGTGGAAGCGCGAAAGCGCGCGGATGCCGTACGGGGAAAGGAATTCGCTCTCATCCAGCACGTATCGCAGGACCCTCACGAGCCGTTCGCGCGAGGGAATGGCGAGCAATCGGTGGTGATGGTGATGGTCTCCGCTGCGGGAACATTCACAGTAAGAGATATGCCGAGCCAAGTCGGGACGGTTCTTCAGAAACCATTCCATCCGCTTGCGAAAACCCGGAAGCCGGTTGATGGCGTCTTCTTCCAACACTTCGACAGCGAACAGCGGAATCACACCGACAATCGAACGGATTCCCAGTGGCACGGAGCACCCGTTCGACTTCAACTGGTCGTAATAGAAGCCATCGGCTTCGTTCCACAATCCCACGCCGCCCAGGCAGTTCATGGCGTCGGCGATGTGTACGAAATGCTCGAAGAACTTCGACGCGATGTCTTCGTAAGTCGGGTCCTCCTGGGCCAGTTCCAGCGCCATCGACAGCATCGTCGCGCAGTAAAATGCCATCCACGCCGTGCCGTCAGCCTGTTCCAGGTGACCGCCACCGGGCAACGGCCGCGACCGGTCAAAGACGCCGATGTTATCGAGGCCAAGGAAACCACCAGAAAACAGGTGATTGCCCGCCACATCCTTGCGGTTGACCCACCACGTGAAGTTAATCAACAGTTTCGTGAACACGCTGGCCAGAAACCGGCGGTCGCGGCCACGGCGAGGTCCCGTCATCTTGTAGACTCGCCAGCACGCCCAGGCATGAACCGGCGGATTCACGTCCGAGAGAGCGAACTCATAGGCCGGAATCTGGCCGTTGGGATGCATATACCATTCGCGGAGAAACAGCTCCAACTGTGACTTGGCGAACTCGGGGTCGATCTTCGCCATCGGTATCATGTGAAAGGCGAGGTCCCAGGCGGCGTACCACGGGTACTCCCACTTGTCCGGCATCGAGATCACGTCGCGGTTGAACAGGTGAGGCCAATCGTGATTACGGCCTCGTTTGCGCGCGTCTGGCGGTGACAATTGGTCCGGGTCGCCCTCGAGCCAGTTCTTGACCACGTAGTGGTAGAACTGCTTACTCCACAGCAGGCCGGCATAAGCTTGTCGCGCGACGCCGCACTCCTCCGCGTGTTGGCCATCGCCCGTGTCGCCTGCGTGGACTGCGTAAAACTCGTTGGCCTCTTCGATGCGGCGGCGTATCCGTTCGCCGAAGGCCGCCCCGAATGCGTCGCCGCGCGGACGATCCGCTTCTGCCACGAGCCGCAAGTTCACGACGACTTCACTTCCTGCGGGCACTTCGAACACGTAATGTGCGGCCATTTTCGTACCGCAGAGTCGGTCGTTCACAGCACGGGTGTCGCCGTGAATGACGTAGTCATGGAAAGCATCCTTCGCTTTGTGCGAGCCGTTGCCGACCCGGTAGAGCCGCTCGGTATTCGTTTCGTTTTCCGTGAAGAGCAACGCCGGCCGCATCCCGTTGGGACCGGCATCCGCAAGAAAGTAAAAGGTCCCGAGCGTGGCGTGACGGGCAATCGCCGTGCCCTCGTCTACCGCATCGATCCGCGGTTTCACTTCGCATCCTTCATGGGTGCAACCCCAAGCCCAAGTGTTACGGAACCAGAGAGTCGGCAACAGATGCAGCGTTGCCGCATCCGGACCGCGGTTGGCGACGGTAATGCGAATGAGAATGTCGTCGGGCGAGGCCTTGGCATACTCGGCGAATACGTCGAAGTAGCGGTTGTCGTCAAACACGCCTGCGTCCGCCAGTTCGAATTCCGGATCGAGTTTCCCGCGCTGGCGATTCTCCTCGACAAGCCGGGTGTACGGGTACTCGCTTTGCGGATACTTATAGAGCGCCTTCATGTAGGAGTGCGTGGGTGTGGAATCGAGATAGTAGTAGCACTCCTTCACGTCCTCGCCATGATTGCCCTCGGGGCCGGTCAAGCCAAACAGCCGTTCTTTGAGAATCGGATCACGACCGTTCCACAGTGCCAGCCCAAAGCAGAGCCGGCACTCCCGGTCTGTGATGCCCAGCAATCCGTCTTCGCCCCAGCGATACGCCCGGCTCCGGGCGTGGTCGTGTGGAAAATATTCCCAGCAGTTCCCGTACTCGGAGTAATCTTCGCGCACCGTTCCCCATTGGCGCTCGGACAGATAAGGTCCCCACCGTTGCCAATTGGCCGTTCGGTCGTGCGACGCGGCCAGGCGCATGTCTTCGGCCGTCATGGTCGAGGTGAGGGAATTCGCACTGTCCACCAGTGCAGCGGATCGCTGTCCGGTACGGGTTTTCACGGTCATCGACTCACTCCCAATTGTGTTGGCGATGCGGCGAGTCCTGGCGGATCGAGGAAACAGGCTGCGCTATCGGCTTCGGTCACGTGCGTCGCAAGCGACAGGGGAGTCGCGGGCGATTCGGGCGTCCGACCATGTGCGGAATGTAACGGCCGCAAGTAAACGATATCGCGGGGGAAGAACAAGTCGAGCGTCCAGTCGATGGCCACACGCAACTTGCGTTCGAAACCCGGCAACTTCATCAGGTAGACCGTTCGCCACAGCCACCAGGCAATGAAGCCGGAGAACTTCAGGCCGAAAATTTCGGCCACCGCGCTATGACGGCCGAGACCGGCGAGCAAGCCGAGCGTCTTGAACCGGAACGGCCGCAGCTCCTCACCACGCATCCGCGCGGCAATGTTTTTCGCCAGGCATCTTCCCTGCCGCAGGGCAAACTGCGCCGTAGGCGGACAAACGCCGCCGGTTATCAGATCCGGTATCGCGGCGCTGTCGCCCACGGCCCAGATCCCGGGCCGGCCTTGGACGGCCATGGTTGCGTCGACTTCAATGCGCCCGCTACGGGTCCTGGGAACGTCCAGTCGATCGAGGATCGGACTGGGAGCTGTGCCCGCTGCCCATACAAAGGTATTCGCTGGCAGCTCGTTGCCGTCAGACAAGCGAACCGTATCGGCCGTGCAACCGAGCACGCGAACTGAAAGTAGCACCTCGACACCTCGGCTGCGCAGCTTCTTGAGCGCGTAGTCGGATAGCGACTCGCTCACTTCCGGCAAAATGCGATTGCCGGAATGGACGAGCACCATCCGGACGTCCTCGGGCGAGACGTTCGGGTAGAACCGCTGGGCTCCGCGCACAAAGTCGTTCAGCTCGGCGACCGTTTCAACGCCGGCGAACCCGCCGCCGGCCACGATGAACGTAAGCAGCCTCCGACGCGCGTCGGGATCACTTTCCAGGTCCGCATGTTCGAGCTTGTCGATGACGTGCGCATGCAGCGCTGTCGCATCCGCCAGGCCCTTGATCGTCATTGCGTGCTGGGCGACGCCCGGCAAGCCAAAGTAGTTCGCCACCGATCCTAGAGCCAACACCAACTGATCAAACGGCAGCGTTTCGTTCCCGCAAGCGCCG
>JBFWYF010000315.1:0-7818 GCA_050186685.1 Pirellulaceae bacterium | reverse complement strand
TGGTTGTGTGGGGAGGCGAGTTCGGCCGCACGCCGATGGTGCAGGGGGGCAATGACGGCCGCGATCACCATAATCGCGGCTACAGTTTGTGGCTGGCCGGCGGCGGCCTGCGCGGCGGACACGTGCATGGCGAGACCGACGAACTCGGTTTCCATGTCGTGCGCGATCCGGTCCACGTGCACGACCTGAACGCCACGCTGCTCCACTTGTTGGGAATGGATCACACGCGGTTGACATTCCGTCTGCAGGGCCGCGACTACCGCCTGACCGACGTCCATGGCCGGCTGGTCACCGGCCTGTTCTCTTGAGCGATTCGACTGTGGGCTTGGTAACGATGGCGGCCGGGCAGTGCCTCGAAGTCAGGTCTTGACTCCTTGATTGAGGATGGTGCCGGCGATGCGGATCGTCTGGTCGATGTCGGCATCGGTGTGGGCCAGGGAGAGGTAGAGTTTGCCACCGGGCGTGCAGTAGACGCCGTGGCGGATAAGCTCATAGCCGAAGGCCACGGCCGCCTTCTTGTTAGCCTGCATCGTGTCCCGGTGAGTCCGATGCGACGGCACGTCCGTGAAGAGCACCTGCAGAACCGGGCCGTCGCCGAGGACCTGCAGCGAGACGCCGGCCTCGCTCGCCACGCGCTGCAGTCCGGTCGCAAGCCGCTGACCGACGGCGTGCAGCCGCGCGTAGATGTCCGGGCTCGAGGATAAGACTCCCAGCGTCGCCAGTCCCGCGGCACACGCTACAGGATTGCCGGTCAACGTGCCGCTGAGGAAGCAGTATGCGGCGCGTCCCTTCTCGCGCGGATCGGCCAGCTTCATGAGTTCCCGCGGACCGACGATTGCCGACAGCGGATACCCACCGCCAATTACCTTGCCATAACAGGCCAGATCGGGCACGACGCCATACCTCTCCTGGGCACCGCCCCACGCGACGCGAAATCCCGTCACGATTTCGTCGTACACCAGCAAGATGCCATGACGGCGTGTGATTTCGCGCAGGCCCTCGAGGAAGTCGGACTCGGGACGCAAGGCGCGCTGTAAAGGTTCCAGAATGACGGCCGCGAGTTCCCCCGCATGCTGGTCGATGATCGAGCGCGTGGCTGCGAGATCGTTGAACGGGGCGACGAGCACGTCGTCTTGCGCGCTGCGCGGAATCCCGTCGCAATCGGGCAGTGCCCGGGGATACGGGACCGGTTCGCCCGGCGCTCCGGACAACTGGCCGAGGTCGTGGCCGCCATGCCAGCCGCCCTCGAACTTCAAAACCTTCTCCCGCCCCGTAGCCGCGCGGGCGATGCGGAGTGCCGAATGCGTGGCTTCGCTGCCCGTCGTCTGGAATCGGATCGCGTCGCCGCACGGAACCGCTTCGACGATCCGCTCCGCCAGGAGAATGGCCGGTTCGTTCAGCGCGAAGTAAGTGGAACCCGCCTGAACCTGGCGGCAAACAGCTTCGACCACTTCGGGGCGACAGTGTCCCAGCACCAGGGGGCCGCTGCCCAGCATGTAGTCGATGTACTCGCGGCCGGCGCCATCGTAGATGCGGCTGCCCTGGGCCCGCGTCATCACCATGCGAATGTCCGCTGGCAAATGCATCATGCCCAGACAGGCACCCGGCAGGTACTTTTCCGCTCGTTCCAACAGTTCGTGCTGATTCATGGCTTGTGACCGCTCTCCGGCACCGGGGGTAGGTAGGGGGACCGCGACTCGGCCCGACCGCGCATCCGCTCCAGCATGATAACGGGCGAGTACGACCTCAGGTACCGTCCTCGGGCAGTTGCTCGCGCCCCTGCGAACGCAGATTCCGCAGCATCTGCCGGATGTCGGCCAGTCCGTGCCAGGCGACATAAGCCGTAACCAAGGTGTACCACAGCAGGCTGGCTACGGTCAGCGCGAACCAGAAGTCGCGGAGAGTGAAGTTCATGAGTGACTTTCCGGGGAGGGGTTACCACAACAGTTGCGCAACCAGGAACCCGCCACCATGGCCACTGCGGCCGAGACATAAGCGGCGATCCCCGCATTCTCCTCGCCGATGGCCAGTGCCCACTCGGACGTGGCGGGGAGCAGTTTCAAGACCAGATAACCGCCCGGCAGGGCCGCGCCACACACGATGGCGCCGACGGCTCCCCACGCGTTGGCCCCGCGCCAGTAGCAGGCAGCCACAAGCAGCGTACTCATCGAGCTCAAGTAGATCGTGCCCGTGATGGCCAGGTAGGTCCACAGCGGGCCTTTCATTTCGTACCACAGCCCGAACCCGAGGAGAAACAGCCCGATCGCGCCGACGATCATGCGGTTAATCAACAGGCCGCGCGCTTCGCTCCACCCCTGCCGGAACGGCGCCAGGATGTCGTTGTAGATCACGCTGGCCCAGGTCAGCATGTAACCGCTATCGGTGCTCATCTCGGCGGCAAGCATGGCGGCGACGAGCAAGCCGATCAGCCCCGTGGGCAACAGCCCCGCCAGGAACTGCGGCATGGCCTGCAGCGAGTTGTGGTCGGGGCCGAACTTCGCCAGGGCGGCCATGCCCCAGATGGCTGGAATCAACCATCTCGCCACGAAGAAGAAGCTGGTCCGCGTATAGATCTTGCGTCCGGTAGCCGCGTCCTTCGCGGCCAGCACGCGTTGCACGACCGCCATCCACGTGATGACCGCCGAGAAGTTGACCAGGGCATTAAATAAGACGTACGACACGCCCCCCGATCGCAACAGCGGATTGAAACCGCTCTCGCCCCGATGGGTTTCCACGGCGGCGACGATGGCGTCCCAGCCCACGTGCTGGAGCACGACAAACGTCGTAATCAATAGCCCCAGGCTCATGACGACAAACTGCATGAAGTCGGTGACGAGCACGCTCAGCATGCCGCCGAGGATCGTGTAGACGGCCACCATGAACAGCAGGCCGGACATAGTCAGTTCAAGCCGGTGCGAGGACGCCCAGCTGCCATCGCTGACCTGCATGCCGACGACTCCGATCAGGAACTCGCCGCCCATCCGCAAGAAGACGCCCATGTTCAGCAGACCGCCCAAGGCAATAACGACTCCGGCCGCCACGCGGACCCGGCGGCCGAATCGCCTTTCGAATAACTCGGGTAGCGTTAACACGCCGCTGGCTCGCAGCGGTTCCACACAAAACCCGGTCAGGCCCACGAACAACATGGCCAGCGCATTGAGGATCCCCGGGATCGCGCCGGCGAAGCCAAACCGATATCCGGCCTCGGCGGTGTACATGCACGTGATAATGCCGAATTCCGTGGCCGCCAGGCTGGCGATGCCCAGGTAGACATTCATCTCGCGCCCGGCGACCAGGAAGTGATCGACGCGGCGGACGTGCTTACGGACCATGACGCCCGCCCACATCGTCAGCGCCAGATACACACCGACCAGGCATCCATCCAACCAGCCAAAGTTGCTTGTCATTGCTGCAACACAAAGAGGACGACATTCACGGCCAACCGCGCCGCGTCCTCTTTGATGTAACCTTTACACTCGAGGGACGCTCCATTCTCCAGAGCACAACTCAAATCAAACGGCGACAAGATTACCGCCAGACGGTCCTCGATGGCTAGTCCCTCGAGCACGGGCGAGACCTGGGTCAGGTTAGCCCGCAGCGGATCGTCCCCCGCGCGGAACTGGGGATCCCGCAGCGTCACCTTGCGCAAATCAAATCCTCGGAAAGCTCGTGTGAACAGCGGATGTTCCGGAGGGATCCTCGCCAGCGGGCGGCCCGGGAAGAGCAGCTCCATTTCCCGCCGGAATGCCTCCGCGAACTCGGGATTGGCGCAGATTGCATCGGCGAACAGAACGCCTCCGCGATCGAGGTACGTCTTCAGAGCTTTCCGTTCGGCGGGTGAAAACTGAAAATCCCGCCGGCCGTGGAGGAAGACGATCGGGTAGTCGAACAGGAGCGGATCCGTGGCCGCGATCCGCCGGTTCTCCACGGTGGCCCGCATCACGCCGAGCGACTGCAGGAATTGGAGGAAGTTCGGAAGTGCATTCGGGGCATCATCGCTGCCACCGTCATGGACGAGCTTGGGCAGGTGAAAGGTGCCACGGTCGTACGCCTCGACCGGCGGTTTCACGCCGGCAATCCGCGGCTGGTCCAACTTGTTGCGCAGTTCCCGGTTGGTGGCATACGTCAGCACGTTGGCTCCGATCCGCAAGGCCGATTCCATCTCGGACTGGATCGCCGCCGGATAACCTGTCCGCCGCGTCCCCCGGTGCAGCTCCCAGTAACACGACAGATCTTGCGGGCAGTAGATGACGCTGGTCCGGCAGCAGGCGTCAATGCCGTACAGCGGTTTGATGTAGTCGGGGTCGACGGGCTGTTCGGCAAACCAGACGGGATGGTCCGGCGGCAGCAACCGCAAGGGACTATCCGGAAATATCCGTTTGACGAGCGCTCGAAAATCCCGATCGAAGCCGGCGCCACCGCAAGCTGCCTCGGCGAAAATCACGCCGCCGCGATTCACATATTGCCGCAGGTGTTCTTCTTGTTCGCCGCTCAGACGCAGAGCGTCCCGGCCGCTCAGGAAGAGCACGGGGGAACCCGCCAGGTCTTCTGGTGCGGCCACGCCGATATCGAGCGTCTGCCAGCTCAAATCCCGTTTCCAGCGCTGCTCCACTCGGGCCGTCAAATGGGCGATGGCACTGCGGTGAGAATCCCAGCCGACGCCGTCGCCGTAGCGTAACTTGGACACGACCACCGGCCGCCGGCCCTTGGCGAGGAACAGCAGTGCCAGGGCCGTGGCGATCACCGGCTCCTGTTCCGCACCGCGCCCGACCCAATGTCCCGTCACCGTGTCGCGCTGGGCAATCAGCTGTTCGGCACCGGCGCGAAACCAGTCGTGTTCGCCGATGAATCGCCGGCCCGACATCCGCCCGACGCGTTCCACGCCGTACAGGTAGTAATACCAATAGCTTTCCGCCGCCCCCGGGTTGCGCACGGGCGAGAACCGGCTGCCCAGCCAGCGCAACCCGCGCTCGACGGCCTCGTTGCTCGCCTGCTCCGTGCAACACTCGACCCGCCCCCCGACGACGCGTGCATCCCCCTGGTTCACCTGACCGGAACAGATAATGACGGAAGCGATTCCCGCGCAGGTCATGCTGCCCGTCGATGGTTCGCGCTCGACGTAGTTCCACGAGCCGTCGTCGCGCTGGATCCGCAGCCAGTAGTCGAGCGAACGTTGCCATGTTTCCTGGTTGACCGGGACGCCGACGCGTTCCGCCTCGTACAGCCCGAGCAACGCGAACTGCGTGTTGGAGTTGTCGCCGCCACTCCCGCGGTTCTGGCCGTATCCCCAAGCTCCCGCCCGCGGACCGTCCTTGATCTGCTGGTTTTCGAGCCACGCCACATTGCGGGCGATCGCGGCCCGGTCGCGATTCGGTTCCGCGGCGCATAGCACCATGGTCTGCAGGGCGGTGCTGTAGACCATCCCCGTCTCGTTGATGCCGCGGAGGTACTGAAGCGACTGCTGGATTTCCGGCGACTTTGGATCGACGCCTGCGTTCAGCAGGGCCAGCGTGCACAACGAGGTGACGCCCCCGGGATACAGCGGTAACTCGCCCCAACTGCCATTCGAGGCGTTCCGCCGGTCGAGCAGAAACCGGATGCCCTGCTGGATCGCCTGGCGTGCTTTTTCGTCGGTCAGCTGCGCCGAGACGCGCGGCGCGGCGGCCATCGGCCCCAACAGGCACAACAGCAATACCCCGATTCGGCATGTCCTCCGTCCTGCGTCCATTGCTTGTCCTCTCGCCGATCTCCGCCGTGTCGGGTCAAATATTCGAGGCCCTGTCCGAGAGCCCTCACACGACCTATCGCGGTGCCGTTCCCTCTGTTCCCTGTCCCGGTACTCCGGGAGAGGGCCAGGGAGAGAGCTTCGCGGTTTTCGGACAGAGCTTTGCCTGTGCCGCCGTGTCCAGCTCGTAACCGGGAACCATCTTTCGACATGAATCAGAAACAACGCAGCCTCGGCGACGTTCTGGCCGAATTCGCGCAGCACCGTCAAGTCATGCAGCAGGAACTGCAGCGCGTGATCGTGGGACAGAACGAAGTGATCGAACAGATGTTCGCGGCCATCTTCACTCGCGGGCATTGCCTGCTCGAAGGCGTCCCCGGGCTGGCCAAAACCCTTATGGTCAGCACGCTGGCACGGATCCTCGATGTCGGCTTTAAACGTATCCAGTTTACGCCGGATCTGATGCCTTCGGATATCACAGGTACGAATGTACTCGAAGAGGACGAAAGTGGCCGGCGGGAATTCCGATTCGTCGAGGGGCCGATCTTCGCCAACATCCTGCTGGCCGACGAGATCAATCGTACTCCCCCCAAGACGCAAGCTGCGCTGTTGCAGGCGATGCAGGAACGCCAGGTAACGATTGGCCGCACCACCTATGACCTCCCCGAGCCGTTTTTCACGATCGCCACCCAGAACCCGATCGAACAGGAGGGCACGTATCCGCTGCCCGAGGCCCAGCTCGATCGATTCATGTTCAACATCAAGGTCGGCTATCCTTCGGTCGACGAAGAAGAGCGGATCCTGGCTCTGACGACCCGCAACGAAAAGGTCGAGGTGCAGAAGGTCCTGTCGGCCCGGGCCATCGTCAACCTGCAGAGGCTGGTCAGCTCCGTCGCCGTCAGCGAGTTGATCGTGAAGTACGCCGCCCGGCTTGTCCGGGCCACACGTCCCGCCGACGCGTCCGCGCCGAAATTTGTGCGCGAGCTCGTGGCCTGGGGCGCCGGACCGCGTGCCGGCCAGTTCCTGATCAACGGCGGCAAAGCGATTGCCGCGATGGAAGGCCGTTTCTCCGTGGCCATCGACGACCTCCGCAAGATCGCCGTACCCGTGCTGCGTCATCGCATCAGCACGAATTTCCAGGCGCAGGCCGAGGGCATGTCGACGGAAGACATCGTGATGCGGCTGCTCAGGGAGACCCCCGAACCGGAAATGCCCAAATTCGCCACGCCGCCTCGCCAGGGTACTGGTCGATCCGACGGATAACACTCACCCTCGGCCCCGGCGGCTGATGAGATACTCCAGCAGCGCTTTGTCGAACGGCATGCTCGTGTCGAGCGGAACGTAGTCCGTACCCATCTGAAAGCACTCTCGCCGCAGCACCTGCCGGAAGGACTCGACCTCGGCCAGGTAATCCTGCCGGTAACTGGTCGCATCGACCTGTAACGACTCAGACGTCTCTGGCTCTTCAAATTCGACGAGTCCCTGGAACGGGAACGAGACCTCGGCCTCGTCGAGGATGTGGAACAGGATCACGTCATGCCCGCCATGGCGCAGCTGGCGGAGGGCCCGCAAAATCGGATCGGTTTCGCCCAGCAGATCGGTGAACAACATCAACAGGCTCTTGTGGCGCAACATGGCCGCGATCTGCGTCAGACTCTTGGCAATGTCGGTGGGTCCCGTCGGCTTGAGCCGGGCCAGGTAGGACAGGACGTTGCCCAGTTGCGTCCGTTTCGACTTGGGAGGCAGACTGTCTCGAATCTGGTTGTCGAACGTGATCAGCCCGCAAGGATCCTGCTGATGAATCATCAAGTAGCAGAGCGAAGCGGCCAGGCAGATCGCGTAGTCGAACTTGGTCAGTTCCTGCCGGTACGTGTAGCCCATCGACTGGCTCAGGTCCATCACGAGGTAGCCCGTGATATTGGTTTCCGCCTCGAATTTCTTGACGTAGTACTTGTCGGTCTTGGCGTAGACCAGCCAGTCGATGTCCTTGGGATCGTCGCCGGCTGTGTACTTGCGATGTTCGCTGAACTCGACCGAGAACCCTTGAAACGGGCTGGCATGCAACCCCTGCATGAAGCCCCGCACGACGAACT
>JBFWYF010000314.1:0-7861 GCA_050186685.1 Pirellulaceae bacterium | reverse complement strand
GAGCACGAGCGAGTGGATGTTGCCATCGAAAATGATACCTACAACCTCGCCCGACTTGTTGACGACCGGGCTGCCGGAATTGCCGCCGATAATGTCCGCGGTACTCACGAAGTTGAAAGGCGTGGCCGCCGTCAACCGATCGCGCCGGGCCAGCCAGCTTTCGGGCAGCGTGAAGGGCTCCTTATGGCCGTGAGCCGCGGCGTGGTCGTAGGTACCTCCCAGCGTCGTCCACGGCGGGATGGCTTCGCCCCCCTCCTGATAGCCCTTGACCGTGCCAAAGGCCAGGCGGAGCGTAAAGGTCGCGTCCGGATAGGTCGTGCTACCGAGCACAGCGAACTTGGCGGCCGCCACCTTGGCGTAGGCCTGTCGTTGTGGCTCTTCGACCTGACGCTCGAACAGGGCCCGCAACTCGCGTGCGCGAGGATCCACCTCCCGCGCCAGGCGGATCATCGGGTCGTCCGAACTCCGGATGCCGGCTAAGCCGGCGGCGGCCAGCTTCTTACGCGCGGCAACGTCGGCGAGCTGCGAACCCTGAATCAGCTGCGCCGCGCGGCGCTGAGGAGACTCCCCGGCTAGTGCCTTCTCGACCAGCGGGTGATCAGCTCCCAGCTGTTCCATCATCAATCCCAGCGAATCAGCCAGCTTGACTGTCTCGAGATCGAGAAAGATCGGCGCTTCCGAGAACAGCTGCTGTTCCAGCGACTCGCGGCCCGCCTGACCAAACTCCCGCAGACGTTCCGCGTTGGGCTTCGCGTCTTCCTCGGCCATGCGCACCAGAGTTCGCGCGATCCCGAACAGCTCCGTGCTGAAAGCTCCGCCACGTTCCAGCAGGTTGTACTCGGCGCGAAACTGGACCAGGTCGGAGATGGATTTGGCAATTTCATCCCAGGCCGAGCCGTACTGCATTTTCAGCTGGGGATCCCGGTTGACCTTGGCCCGCAGTTCGGCCTCCTCGAGCCGCTTCTTTTCCATCACGGCGGGGTCCTGTAGTCCCGCGAGCCCCCCCAGACTGGCCTTGCGGCTGTTCTGATAGCCGAACAACTCGTCCCGCGCGCGGCGAGCATTCTCCAGGCTACGAGAGCTGTATGTCGAAAGCAGTACTTCTCGGCGCCGGATCAAGTTCAACTGCTGGGGCATCAGAATGTCGCGCAAGTACTCCAGGTGCGCCACGGTGTTCAGCCGGCTGGTGCGTCCCGGGTGTCCCGACACAAAAATCAACTCGTTGTCAGCCGCCCCTGCCGTACTCCACTTCAGAAAATGCTCGATGCTCGCCGGTTTGTCGTTCTCGTAGACCCGAAAGAAGCAGACATCCAGATCGTACCGCGGGTACTCGAAATTGTCCGGGTCGCCGCCAAAGAACGCGATGGCCTTTTCGGGTGCGAACACCAGACGCACGTCGGTGTACTTCTTGTACTGGTACAGGTGATACTGCCCACCTTGATACAAGGTGACTACGTCGCTGCGCAGACCCGTCTTGTCAAACTGCTCTTTCTCGATGGTATTGATCACGGCGCGCCGAGCCAGCTGCGCTTCGGCCGGCGTCATACCTGGCCGCACGGCCGCATTTACCTGCTGCGTTGCGTCGCTGAGCTGCACCAGCACGTTTAATTCGAGATCGACGCACTTCAGCTCCTCTTCGCGGGTACGGGCATGGTAGCCCTTTTCGAGCAGATCCCGCTCCGCCGTACTCAGCTTCTGAATGGCATCGGCACCGACATGGTGGTTGGTCATCACCAGGCCTTGTGATGACACGAACGACCCCGAGCCGCCGCTGTTGAAGCGGACGCTCGACAGCCGCACATGCTGCAACCATTCTTCCGTGGGCTCAAATCCATGCTTCGCCTTCAACAGTTCCTTGGGAAACTGGTTGTACAACCACATTCCCTCATCTCCCCGCGCCTGCGGCAGCACCACGACGAGGGCCATTCCGAGCCAGAGTGATAACCAAGCGCCAGTCTGTTTCATCACGGACTCCTTTGAGTTCGAGCAAAGCGTCCCGCAACCCCGACCGCCAGCAACAGGACCATCATCACACCGAAGGCCGTCAGGGTGCCTGCTTCGGCGAACCCCTTCCCCAGTCTCTCTTCCAGCCAGGGGGCCATATTTAACTGTCGCAGCCATTGGTCATTGAAATTCAAAAAAGCAGCCAGCACGCCGACGAGCGATCCGCCGGCAATATAGCCTGAGCATAACAGGACGCCGGGACTCGATTCCGCCTCTTCCGCCCGGGGCGGGTTCAGCTTGTCCACGATCCATCGCATCGCACCGCCCAGAAAAATCGGAAACGAAGTCTGCAACGGCAAATAGATGCCCACCGCGAACGGAAGGGAAGGCACCGCGCACAATTCGAGCGACAGGGCCATCAATCCGCCAATCAACACGAGCGACCAGGGCAGTTTCTGGTTCAAGATGCCGTCGATGATCAAGGCCATCAGCTTTGTCTTGGGCGCTTCGTATCGCTGAAGCGGGGTCGCCACGACGGGTTCGCCCCGGTCCTGACGCACTTTCTTTTCTGCCTCGATGTCGTCATAGGCCAGCATGCCATTGATCGCCGGATCCTCGCGATAACGAATGACCCCTTCGCCATCCACCAGGTACTTTCCCTGAGGCACCTGCCGGATTTCGCCCTGAGCGACATTCAGTACCCGATAGACCGTCGGATCCTGGTCCGCGTAGGGACGCCCGACGCGCTGGGTTTCTTCCAGCTTGCTCAAGTACTCCGGCGGTACCACATAGGCGGGCAGATAATCCTTGTTCCGCGTATAGTGCGTGCCGGCGTCATTCACCAGCTTGACCGTCGCACCGATCACCAGCGCGCTCGTCAGCGCCCCGATCAAGATGCCAATCTGCTGCGACCGCGGCGTCGCACCTACCAGAAAGCCGGTTTTCAGATCCTGAGCCGTCGTTCCACCATTCGACGCCGCAATGCATACAACACCGGCAATCGTCAGTGCCGTCAGCGTGTCGGACTTGCTGGTCTTGCCCAACAGGAGGAAGACCAGACAGGTGAGCAACAGCGTGGCTACCGTCATCCCGGAAATCGGATTCGACGACGATCCGATTTCGCCGGTCAATCGAGAGGACACCGTCACAAACAGGAAACCGAACACGACGACCAGCAGGGCGCTCAGCAGCCCGTGCCAGGACAGTCCTAACCCCAGCTTCGGTGACACGGCGAGCAGGAAGATCAACAGCGCACAGCCGGAGAGGACCAGCCCCATGGACAGGTCCCGCTCGGTTCTCGGCAGCTGGCGTGCGTCCTGCCTCCCCTGCGATCCCACCAGCGTCAGCAGGTCTTTGCAGCCCGCCACCAGCGCGCTCACGATGACCGGCATCGCGCGAGCCATGCTGATGATACCGCCGGTCGCCACGGCGCCGGCACCAATGTAGAGGATGTAGAAATTACGGAGGCCCGACTCGTCCATCTCGCGCACGAGCGCCTTTTCCGAGGGATAAATCGGTGTGGGTACCCCTTCGCCGAACATGGCGATGGTCGGGGCCAGCACGAGGTACGCCATGACGCCCCCCGCCACCGTGATGCAGGCAATCTTAGGACCGATCACGTAGCCCACTCCAAGCAACTCCGGCGTGAACTCGCCCCCCAGCACGCCCTTGTTCAGTCCCACTGTCGGCGCGCCCGGCGAGCTCTGACGGAAGAGATTCCAGTTGACCTGGTCCGCGATCACGTGCAGTGGCGCCATGAGCATCTTCACGATCGCGGCTATGGAAAACCCAAGGAAGACCATCCCCGCCGACGCTCCCCCTCTTTCCCCCGCCTTTAACACGTCGCCGCACGCTGTGCCTTCCGGATAGGCCAGCGTACCGTGCTGCTTGACGATAAACGCCTTGCGCAGCGGAATCATCATGAGGATTCCCAACAGCCCGCCGAGCACGGCGACCGTCATCGTGCGAAACAAGTCCATTTCGTAGCCCAGCAGCATCAACGCGGGCATCGTCACACCGACGCCGAAGGCGATCGATTCGCCCGCAGAGCCCGTCGTCTGGACCATGTTGTTTTCCAGGATCGTCGCGCGGCGGATGCGAAAGAACGAGGGGACAAACGGTAGATGGGTCAGCGCGGCGATGCCCCGAAACAACGAAATGGACAGCACAGCGATCGGGATCGACGCCGAGACGGTCATTCCGACCTTCAGCACGAGGTACATCGACGACGCGGCAAACACGAGGCCCAGAATCGAGCCGGTGAACACGGCAGCAAAAGTGAATTCCCGCACACTCTGATCGCTCGCGGGAATATACGGCTGAAAGTTCTCCGGTCCCTCCCCGGCTGGGGAAACTTCCGGTTTCGACATCGTTAGCGCCATCGCCGCTGCCTTGCTGATTAATTGGTGCGCCTCTGCCGCGGACCGATCGGCCGTCGCTCGTCTGCCGCGAAGAGGCCCAGTCTAATGCCTGGGCGGGAAGCGGTTCAACAATGCCAAGGCGTGATGGATGTCGCGGAGCAGACTCAGCTGCTCGTCGGTCCACCCGGGCCCCGGGGTGCGGCCGGCAAACGCCAAGTCGTCGCCCAGCCCACCGGTCCGAGATTGCCGCAGCCGGTCGAGAATGAGGTCCCGGATCTCCGCCGCATCCGCCACCCCCTCGATCAGCCCCCGATGATGAATTCCCAACCCGCCTGCGGTACCGTTCGGCGATCCGCCGCCTCCGCCCCCGGCGGTCTGGACCGTTACGTCCGCGATGCCGAACCACCGCTGCAGCGGCCCCTGATTCACCGTCACATCCTGGATGTTCTCGAACGTGATCGTCGATTCGTGAATCACCCAGATCCCGCGACGAATGCGCAGGCTCCGGTCGCTCAGCACATACCACGTGGTGTCGTAGCGCAAGTGGATCGCGACGTAGGCCACGATATCCGGGACGATGATCACCAGCAGGGCCAAGGGGGTGATCAGCACACCGACGAGCGGTGAGGCCACGGCCAAAGCCAACCAGGCGACAACCAGCGCCAGATCGATGATGGTCAGCACGATCCAGAACTGGAATTTCATGTACTGCAGAAACCCCGGCGCCGGTCGAAAAGCATGGACGCTCGATCCGGCCCCTGGCGGCAACGTGGGAGGGTCCGAAGGAATCAGGAACGCCTCACTCAAGACGCGCCAGACCCCGCTATAGACCCATCGCGTCGCTTCATTCAAGCGGATTCCCCCGGAGCCCGGGTCCTCACCCTGGCCGTAATTTCCGGGGAATTCGGCGGTGCTTGCGACGCGCGACGTCATGGTGCGCCCTTGTCCACAGCGAATCGTTGCAGAATATCGCGGATATCCCGCAGCAGAACCGTCGCCTCGTCGGACGGCGAAGCCAGGGCGCCCCCCGACTCCCGCTCGACCGCTGGCGAACCCTCTTCCCGTGCTCCCCGCATCCGCATGTACAGGAAATCGCGCAGCGCCTCGGCGTCCAGAATCCCCTCGATGGACATCTCCGGGGTGGCACTGCCCGACGCCGTCTGGATACTCACGGTTGCCAGTCCCATCCAACGTTGGATGATGTTTCGCGTGAGATGAATGTCCTGGATACGGCGATATGTCAGATAGGTCTCACGCCGGAACAAAATCCCCCAACTCATCCCCACGCCGTTCTCGTCGAACCGATACCGCAACGTCTCGTATTTGAAGAACAGGGGCACGACCGCCAAGGGAAACGCGGGTCCTGCCAACAGGGAGGTGAGGAGATAGTAGTAGAGCAGCGATCGATCCGGTCGGCGGATGGACCACGGGTCGAAGCGGGGGGTGTCGGCGATGCATCGCGAGTCGTTCGTCGTCATCATGGGGCCCTGTTCGTCGTCTGCGTCCGGATCTTGGCTCTGCAGTCCCCCGATTCGCAGGGCTCGGCGAAAATAGGTTGGCAGGGCAGGCTTAGTGGTCTGAGAGGTGTGGGATTACTCCGTAAAGGGTATTGCCGTCACCGGGCCCTATCCCAGGCACCAGGAGACAGGACTTGGCGAACTTGGCTTGTTTGCGATGTTTTCTGGCGATGACAGCACTGCCACTGGTCGCTGCGGCGGAAGGCGCGCACAATAGCCATCTTTGCCGAAAATGGGATCATCGCGAGAGGCAGGACGACCATGTTGCAGCTTTTCGGCCAGATTCAAGACGTTGTAGCCCACATTCAAGCTAAGTGGTCCGGGCGCCCGCGGGCGGGGATCATCCTGGGGACAGGACTGGGCGGACTGGTCGAAGAGATCGCCGTGGAAGCGACGTTCGACTACGACGAGCTGCCCCACTTTCCACGCTCGACCGCGATCAGCCATCGAGGGCGCCTGGTGTGTGGCCAGCTGGCGGGGCTGACGGTCATGGCCATGGAGGGGCGTTTTCACATGTACGAGGGGTACTCGTTGCAGCAGATCACGTTGCCTGTGCGGGTCATGAAGGCGTTGGGAGCCGAGCTGCTGGTCGTGTCGAACGCCTGCGGCGGCATGAATCCGTATTACCAGTGCGGCGACATCATGGTGATTGACGACCACATCAACTTGATGGGTGACAATCCGTTGATAGGCATCAACGACGATCGGTTAGGTCCGCGTTTTCCGGACATGTGCGAACCTTACGACCGCCGTTTATCGGAGGCGGCTTTGGCGGTGGCGCGGCGCGAGAACATCGTGGCTCACCGGGGAGTCTTCGTGGCGGTGGCGGGGCCCAATCTGGAAACTCGTGCGGAGTACCGGTTTCTGCGGTTGATTGGAGCGGACGCCGTCGGTATGTCGACGGTTCCGGAGGTGCTTGTGGCGCGGCACTGTGATTTGCGCGTCGTGGGGTTCTCGATTGTGACCGACATGTGCCTGCCCGATGCCCTCGAACCGGCGAACGTCCCGCAGATCATCGCGACGGCGAATGCCGCAGAGCCGAAGCTGCGTCAGCTGGTCCGCGGTGTGCTGGCGGCCGAGGCGGGGACGGTGGCGTGACGACACTTCGCACACCAAGGGGATCGGATCGTCCAGCGTTGGTCGCGGCCGGCGAGCAGCCCGCGGCGGCGGGCGAGGCGGTCCACCGGATAGCAGAACGCATTCAGCGGCGGTGGCCGAAGCAGCCGCGTGCGGGCATCATCCTGGGCACGGGGCTGGGGTCGCTCGCCGAGCAGATCGAGCGGGCGGTGGAAATTGGCTACGACGAACTGCCAGGGTTCCCGCGCGCCACGGCCGTCGGGCATCGTGGCCGGTGGGTCTGTGGCGAACTGGCGGGACAGCCGGTCCTGGCGATGGACGGGCGGCTCCATCTGTACGAGGGTTATACGGCGGAGCAGATCACGTTGCCCGTACGCGTGATGCACGCGCTGGGGGCCGAGCTGCTGATCGTGTCGAATGCGAGTGGCGGGTTAAATCCTCTGTTCCGGTCGGGCGATCTGATGGTGATCCAGGGGCATGTGAACCTCATGGGATCGCGCGGCGGCCTGCTGGCCTGCGCTCCGCCACTTCCATCGCGCAACGGGACGCGGTATCTGTATGATCCGCAACTGGCCGCGCATGCGCTGGCGGCGAGTCGCCGGCTTAACGTACCCTGCTATCCGGGCATTTACGTCAGTGTCCTGGGGCCCAATTACGAGACGCGGGCTGAATACCGATTCATGCGGCGGGTTGGTGGGGATGCGGTCGGCATGTCGAGCGTCCCGGAGATTCTGGTAGCGGCCCAATGCGGCTTGCGTGTGCTGGCGCTGTCGACCATCACCAACGTGGCCTGTCCCGATGCACCATTCTCGGTGACGGCGCAAGAGGTCGTCGACATCGCCGCGACGGCGGAGCCGAGTCTCCGGGCGATTGTCTGCGACGAGCTCGATTGTCTGTAGCGGGCAGCGGCGAACGGTCCCTGGAGGTACGCTCGGAGATCACAGCATATCGACGGGGACGACG
>JBFWYF010000313.1:0-7865 GCA_050186685.1 Pirellulaceae bacterium | reverse complement strand
TTAACAATGCAATGGGATTGTGATCGACCTGGCGCCAGCGGATCGGATCCAGATCCCGGAACAGATTCGTCACCTCGGGGTGCCATGTCCACCAAAGGTTCTTGGCCAAGCCCATGCACTTGTCATAAATGGCTTCGGCACTCAGCTCACCGACCGACACATACTCCGACTCGGGGGTGCTGCTGATTAAATCGATTTGGCTCATCGCGTTCGCGTCTCCTGAGTTCCCACCGCCACCATCCCTATGAGCGCATCCTGACTTCGCATGGCCAGACGAGAATCGGGCATTGGAAGCGGATAGGTAATCCCTCGCCGCCCCTACTGTCAAGTGGGAAACTGGTTTAGGCTGAGCATTATGTCGTACTTGAGCCGCCCGATAGAGACCCCTGCCGATCCGGCCCTCGGCGAACTGGCCGAGCTACTGGCGGGGCTGGCCGACGGCCTGGACACGAGCGGGAACTGGCCCGCCCAGCAACTCGACTGGTGCGCGCAGTACGGTGTTTTCTCGTGGTTCGCGCCCCGCGCCTGGGGCGGCCGGGAGTGGAGCGAAGAAGACATCATCCGCGGGTACCTGGCACTCAGTGCTGCCTGCCTGACGACGACGTTTGTCATCACGCAGCGAACCGGGGCGTGCCAGCGGATTGAACGCAGCGGTAACGAAGAAATCAAGCGGCGACTGCTGCCCGATCTGATCCAAGGCAAGTTTTTCGCCACTGTCGGAATTTCGCACCTCACGACCAGCCGGCGTCACCTCAGCCAGCCCGTGCTGCGGGCCACGGAAACGGGCAGCGGTTTCGTGCTGGATGGCTACAGTCCCTGGGTCACAGGGGGTGGCCAAGCCCGATACGTGGTTTTGGGAGCCACGCTGGCCGATGGGCGCGAAATCCTGGTAACCGTACCGACGGACAGTCCTGGCGTGAAGGCGTCACCGCCACAGCCACTCGTGGGCCTTTCCGCCAGTCATACCGGTGCCGTAGTCTGCCATCAGGTGCCCGTTCCACGTGAATGGGTGCTCGCGGGTCCCATCCAGGACGTCATCAAGCAGGGGTGGGGAGCCCGTACCGGCGGCCTGCAGACCTCGACGCTGGCGCTCGGACTGGCCGAAAGCGCCATCCGTTTTCTGGAAACGGAAAGTCAGCGTCGGCCGGAAATCGGACATCCCGCCCTGGCACTGCGAGACGAAGGCGAAGAATTGAAAACGGCACTCTTGCACGCTGCTCGCCAGCAGCCGGTCTGCACGGATGCCGAACTGCGGACACGGGCTAACAGCCTCGTACTGCGCGCGACGCAGTCGGCGCTGGGCGCCGCGAAGGGTAGCGGTTACGTAGCGGGACATCCTGTCGGACGGTGGTGCCGCGAAGCGCTGTTCTTTCTCGTGTGGAGCTGTCCCCAACCGGTTCTTAACGCTAATTTGTGCGAGTTTGCAGGTATCGAGGGTTAACGGATGTCGACGCACGTCACCTGGCACGAGCATCTGGTCTCGCGGGACGACCGCGAGCGGCTGAACGGCCATCGCGGATGTGTGGTCTGGTTCACCGGCTTGAGCGGCTGTGGCAAGAGCACGATTGCCAATCTGGTCGACCGACAACTGCACGATGCGGGCGTGCACTCGTTCTTGCTGGACGGCGATAACGTGCGTCATGGCTTGAATGCTAGCGTCCAGATGTTGTCGGCAAATCACAGCGCTGCGCTGGCACAACGATTCGGTCTGGGGTTTTCTGCCGAGGATCGCGAGGAAAACATTCGCCGGATCGGCGCCGTGGCGGCACTGTTCGCGCAGGCCGGTCTGGTGACGCTGACCGCGTTTGTCAGTCCTTATCGCCGCGATCGGGCGCTAGTGCGGCGTCTGGTCGAAACGAGTGGCCGAGCAGGTGACTTCATCGAGGTCTTCGTAAATACGCCGCTGGAAGTGTGCGAGCAGCGTGATCCGAAAGGGCTCTACAAAAAAGCACGGGCCGGTGAGCTGAAGAACTTCACAGGCATTGACGATCCGTATGAGGCGCCGCAGCATGCCGAGTTAGTACTCGACACGGTGCAAACAGATCCATCGGTGCTCAGCCGCCAGGTCATCGACGTGCTTCGGTCGCGCGGAGTGCTCGGAGCCGGCTGATTTATCGCAGCGTGAGTGTGGGAAATCGCGGTCGGGCGGCTCGGCAATTTTCCGTTTCGCGGTGCTGAAGCAGTTGCGGCGGGGCGCGGATTGTCCGAAGATGGGTGAGCGTAGTGCCCACCGGTCCGGATCCCGCCTGGAGAGTCTCCCTCGTGTTCGTTGCCGCAATACGTTCGTATTCTCACAAGCCTTCCCGCGTGGCTCTGGTAGCCGGTTTGATCTCGATTGTCGGGAGTCTCGCCAGTTGTGGCACCCGGACGGCGTCGGTCGAAAAGCAGAGCGATGCTCCCGCCGAGCTTCCGTCGCTGACGGCAGAACTGGTGGCCATTCAGCCTCGAGTGTGGCCGACGACTGTTCGAGCGCAAGGGAGCCTGATGGCGGATGAGGTGTCGGTCGTGGGCACGAAGGTCCCCGGCCGGGTCGCGACGGTGCATGTCGATCTGGGAGACCGGATCCAAGCCGGGCAATCCCTGGTGACGTTGGATCAAGAGGAGTTTCGGCTGCGTATTGATCAGGTTGAAGCACAGCTGGCACAGGCGTATGCCGTGGTGGGACTGCAGTATGGGGATGACGTAGCGAAGCTGGATCGCACCAAGGCTCCGCCGGCCCGCGAGGCGATGGCGGTGTGGGACAAGGCGAAGGCAGATCTGGTCCGGAATCGCGAGCTGTTTTCGTCCGAAGCGATCACCGAAGTGGAACTGGAGCAGTCGGTCACGGCGGAGCGTGTCGCCGAGGCACAATATGCGTCGACGCTGAACAGTCTCAGCACGTCCATCGCCGCCATTCAGGTGCGGACGGCCGAATTGGCAATGGCTCGGCAGCAGCTCAGCGATACGGTTGTGCCGGCTCCGTTCGACGGCATGGTGCAGCACCGGCATGTTGCACCCGGGACCTTTGTCGCCGTGGGACAGGCCATGGTCACCGTGGTGCGCACGAATCGGCTTCGGTTTCGAGCCACGTTGCCGGAACGCCACGTTCAGCGCCTGACGCTGGGTCAGCAGGTCCGGTTGCACATCGAGTCGATCAACAAGCCGAGGTGGGCACGGATTACCCGCATCAGCCCCGTGGTCGATGAATTGAGTCGCAGCCTCATGTTCGAAGCGGATGTCGACAATGGCGACGGGAGCATCCAGTCCGGCCTGTTTGCGGAAGCGGAAGTAATTCTCGACGCCACGACGCAATCGCTCGCCGTGGAAGCCGACTCGGTGGTCGAGTTTGCGGGGGTGGAAAAAGTCTGGAAAGTTGTAGACGGTGTGACACGGGAGCAGGTCGTTGAAACGGGGCAGCGGCGCGAGGGAGCGATTCAGATCTTGAAAGGGCTTTCTCCCGGCGACGTGATTCTGCGCGATTCGCGTGCTGGACGGGCCGCCCGCATCGCTGCGGCGAGCCGTGTCGTCGCGCCCGAGGTGCAGCTTTCGACGGTCGCGGGGGGCGAGGCGTCTGGCGACAAGGACGCAGCGGCTGGCCCCTTGCTGTCTACCGAGTAGCTACACGACCGAGTAGCGATCCTGGGCCTTTTCGCGACGCCTCCTTTCCCGGGCGGCCGGGCAGTGGGCGGATAGATTCCTGAAGAACTCCTGCATGGAGCAGCAGCGTGTATTGGCTCGCCGAAATCTGTGTACGTCGACCCGTTTTCGCGTTAATGCTCGTCACGGCGCTCGTCGTGGCCGGAATTGCATCCTTCCCACAGCTGGGAGTCGACCGTTTTCCCAACATGGATCTGCCGTCCATCTACGTGCGGACGGCTTATCCCGGAGCTGCCTCGGAGGAGGTTGAGTCGGAGGTCAGCCAGCCCATCGAGGACGCGGTCGCGACCGTTGCAGGCATCGACGAACTCCGTTCGATCTCCAGCGACGGGCTGTCGATCGTCATGGTCACATTCAATCTGTCTCGCGAACTGGATGCCGCAGCGCAGGATGTGCGCGACGCGGTGGCGAGCATTCTCAACCGCCTGCCGCCCGACATCGATCCGCCCGTCGTCCAGAAGCAGGATACCGACTCGTCGCCCATTCTGACCCTGGCTCTGGCCGGTCCGCGGACGAGCCGCGAGCTTTATGTGCTGGCCGACCGCTTCGTCAAGAATGTCATCGAATCCGCTCATGGCGTCGGGCAGGTGACGATCCTGGGCGCGATGGACCGAGCCGTGCAGGTTAACATCGACGCCCGGAAGCTGGCGGCTCACCAGCTGTCGATCCTGCAGGTCCGCGAAGCATTGGCGCGCCAGAACGCGGATGTGCCGGGCGGTCGGATGGACGAGGGACTACGGGAGCTGAACATGCGCACGCTGGGCCGCGTGCCGCATGCACGCGAGTTCTCCGAGCTGGTCGTTACCACGGCGCGTGGCACGCCCATTCGCCTGGGTGACCTGGGGGACGCCGTCGACGCGACCAAGGAAGTACGCAGCCTCGCCAGGCTCAACGGGAAGCCGGCCGTCGTGCTGCAGATACAGCGGCAATCCGGCGAAAATACCGTCCAGGTGATCGAGGCCATCAAACAGCGCCTGCCCCGCTGCCGGGAACTCTTGCCGCCCGATGTGGAGGTGACGGTCCTGCAGGACCAGTCGCGTTACATCCTCGCCGCGTTGCACGAAATCGAAGGACACCTGATCTCCGGCAGCCTGCTGGCGTCGTTGACTGTTTTGCTGTTCATGCGGTCCTGGCGGTCGACGTTGATTGCCGCTGTGGCCATACCGGCATCGGTGGTGGCGACCTTTGCATTCATGCGGGCATTCAATTTCACCCTGAATAACGTCACGATGCTCGCGCTGGTGTTGATGGTCGGTGTCGTGATCGACGATGCGATCGTGGTACTCGAAAACGTGTTCCACTGCATCGAAGAGAAGGGGATGACGGCCGTCGAAGCCGCGATCGAGGGAACGCGGGAGATCGGTCCGGCCGTACTCGCCACAACCTTGTCGCTGGTAATCGTGTTTTTGCCCGTATCGTTTCTGAACAGCGTGACGGGGCGCATGCTGTTCCAGTTCGGCGTGACGGCGACCGTGGCGATCCTGATTTCGATGTTCGTCAGTTTCACACTGACTCCGATGATGTGCAGCAAGCTGCTCGTGCCCGGTACGCCGAATCCGAACGGACCTAACTCGCGTCGCGGTATCTATGGGTGGCTCGAAGCCGGATACATGGCCTGTTTGCGGCTTTCGATGCGGTACCGATGGGTCGTGCTGCTGCTGTCCATCGCGACGGTGGTGGCCAATATCCCGCTGTATGGCCTGGTGAAACAGGACTACATCCCCACGAACGTCGATGAGTCGGAATTCGAAATCCGACTGCAGACGAAAGAGGGGGCCAGCTTGGCATCAATGGATGACACGATTCACGTCGTCGAAGAACAACTGCACGACATCCCGGGTGTCGAACTCGTGCTGTCGACCGTGGGGACGCGGGGCTTCGGAGGAGTGAATCGTGGCGAAATGTACGTCCGCCTCCTGGATATCGAACGGCGTACCTTTTCCGTTGCCCGCCTGTGGCGCGCGGTGCTGAACGGTGATCCGCTGGAAGCCTGGCGAGGGAATTTCTCGCAGTCGGAGAAAATGGCCGAGATTCGATCGCGCCTCAAGAAGCTTTCCGAAGTGACCGTCTCAGTGCGCAATCTGACCTCGCTCCGCCAGGGTGCCCCTGTTGATATCGATTTTTCCATCACGGGGCCGGATACGGCGCAGTTGGCGGCATTCAGCGCAAAGGTGCTGGCCGCCGCCAAGGAGATTCCGGGCATCGTCGATGCCGACACGACGCTCCGCCTGGACAAGCCCGAAGTGCTGGTCCAAATCGATCGGGAACGGGCTGCCGCCTTGGGTGTGGATGTGCGTGAAATTGCCGAGACGCTGCGCGTGGCCATTGGCGGCGACGATCGCGTGTCCCGTTACCGCGATCATACGGTGGACGATGCCTACGACGTGGAGTTGCGACTTGTCAATTTCGACCGACGCGACGTGGAATCCGCCTCGCAGCTGTATGTGCGAGCTTACCCCAGTAACCGCTCGCGGCCGGGAGCTACTACCGAAAGCGCGGCGCCCGGTGCGGTGCTGACACGCATTGACAATGTCGTGGATTTCTCCTTTGGCGAAACGATGGCCCGCATCGATCGGCTCGACCGTCAACGCATGGTCGCGGTACGGACGAACGTGGCTTCCGGTTATGCGCTGGCCGACCGGATCGACGCCCTCCAGGAGGCTGCCGAAAAGATCGGTATTCCTCCGGGTTTCGACACCCGCGTGCTCGGCAGAGGCCGGGAACTCGAACGCACGCTGGCCGACTTCCAGTGGACATTCGCCCTGTCCTTTGTCTTCATGTACATCATTCTGGCCGCTCAGTACGAACATCTCGTCCACCCGTTGACGATTCTCATGTCCCTGCCGCTCGCGGTCCCCTTCGGTTTGGTCAGCCTGCAGTTGGGCGGCGAGTCACTCAATTTGTACTCGGCACTGGGCATTCTCGTGCTGTTTGGGGTGGTCAAGAAGGCCTCGATCCTGCAGATTGACCATACGAACGTGCTCCGCGCTCAAGGACTCGCCCGTACGGACGCCATCCTGCAGGCCAATCGCGACCGCTTCCGGCCCATTCTGATGACGACGGTGTCCTTCGTGGCCGGGCTGCTGCCCCTGCTGATCGCGACCGGGCCCGGCGCTGAGGAACGCCGGTCGATCGCCGTGCTCGCGGTCGGCGGCCAGACCCTGTCGTTGCTGCTCACGCTTGTTGCGGTCCCGGTGATTTATTCGTACTTCGACGATCTGGGGAACGCACTGCACTGGGTATCGACCCGCTCGACGGCCTGGCTGCGTCCGAAGGCCTCGCAGGTCGCCGAATCGACCGAGTCTTGACGCTCGAGCGCGTCCGTAGCCCCTTGCGCCAGACAGGGGGGCTGCCCGCGAAAGGGGTCGGCGTGCAACGAAATCCCACACGGTTCTCCCACGCTCTGGCGAGCGTGCCTTACCAATCCTCAATCGGCTCCTGGGGCTGCTGGGCGTGCAATTGCCTCGCGCGCTGTTTCAGTTTGACCAACACACCCCGTTCTTTCTCGTTCAACAGCGACGGATCGATCTTGTTTAGCACTTGCCACGCCTGCCCGGGTCGCTTATCGGCCTCGAGCAGGATGTGCCCCAGCTTCAGCCGAACCTGCGCAGTGCGATTCGTGAACGTGCGCAGATGTTCCAGCATCGCGGGCACGGAGGCCGACCACAGCTGCTGTTTGTGATACAGCGTAATGATCTGCGTCAACTCCTGTTCAGGCAGCGGCCAGTTCAACGGATCACTGGAGAATTCCTGATATCGCGCAAAGGCGTCCTGAGGCAACTCGGCGGCGATGGCCGCGCGCATCTCGCTCAGCAGCGGACTTTCGCGGACCAATGGATCGAAAGTCGGGTTGAGTGCGGCAATGGGCGCGGCCGCACCGGCCGCGGGCAGTGACGCGGCGAACGCCGGCGCCCCGCCCGACGAGGACTCGGCATCGGTGCTTTGCAGTCGGTTGCGATGGACGCGATCGAGGAGGGCTGCAGCGGCAGCCGCCTCTTGCTCCTTCGGCTCGTGCTCGCGGCCGTGCCAGACCGTGAACAGGTCCCAGCCCTCGCAGTCGACCCAGCCGCGACGCAACATGACGACGCCTACTCCGAAACCGGCCACGGCCCCCATCAGGTGCAGAACCTGGCTGCCAATCGACAACCCGGCGAACACGCTGGTCGCCGCTTCAATGAAGAACGCAGCAATCGCCAGTGCATAAATCGTGATGTCAAAGACAAAAATGC
>JBFWYF010000312.1:0-7869 GCA_050186685.1 Pirellulaceae bacterium | reverse complement strand
GGTTTGCGAGCCCAGTCGTTTTCATCGGGGGGCGGTCGATCGCGGTTACCCTGGTTCATGTAGCGGCGGGTGACGCGCGCACCGAGCCAGGCGAGCGCCACCATCCCGAAGCCAAGAATGATGAGTCCGGCCATGGCAGCCAGCACCTTGGCCCGCATGGCGGGGTCCAGCCGCGTGAGCAGGTTCTGAGGCTGCTGGTCGCTCAGCAGGCCGTGCAGCCCCAGGGTGTGGACGACCAGCGGTGTCACCATTTCAGGTCGGTGCGTGGCGCATAGGGTTGCTCGGCCGCCAGGCGCTTGATCAGGTCGACGGCGGCGGGATCGAGCGTCGCGGGCAGCGCGATCTGGATGACGGCGTATAAATCCCCGCGGGTATCATCACGGCGGTGAATGCCCTGCCCTTTCAGCCGCAGCCGTTTGCCGCTCGAACAGGCGGGGGGCACTTTCAAGGCGATGATACCATGGGGCGTAGGAATGTCGATTTTGGCGCCCAGCGCAGCCTCGGCGACAGTCACCGGGACATCCAGTTCGAGATCCAGTCCTTTGCGGCGAAACAGCGGATGCGGGGCGACGTGAATCCGGATCAATAGATCGCCGGGCGTACCATTTCGAGATCCCGCTTCCCCTTGACCGCGCAGGCGGATAACCTGGCCATCCTCAACGCCGGCCGGAATCTTCACGTCGATCGTCTCTTCCTTGCCCGTCGGGCGCCGCACGACCAGCCGGGCCTCGCCCCCCTTGACGGCACTGTGGAAGGGGACGGTCAGCTCATGTTGCAGGTCGGCACCTCGGCGGCTGCGACCGCCCCGCCGCGTGGGCGGCGCTTCCTGTGCGGCGGCAAACTGCTGGAAGATATCCGCAAACGGTCCCTCAAACGGAGGCGCCTCGCCACCGCCGCCGAACATCCGGGTGAAGTCGAAGCCCTCAAATCCGCCGGAACCGGACTGCGTCCGCCAGCCGCCCCCGCCGGGCCCGGGCCCGGGCCCGGCACCGGCCGATTCGAACGAACTGCCATACCGGTCGTACATTTCGCGCTTTTCTGGATCATTCAATACATCGTACGCCCGCTGGACCTGCTGGAATTTCTCCTTGGCGTTTTTGTCAGGATTGACGTCCGGGTGATACTTCCGCGCCAGCTTACGATATGCTTTCTGGATATCGTCCGCCGTCGCATTGCGATTGATCCCAAGTACCTTGTAGAAGTCTTCGTCCATGCGTCACAGTGTGTTGGAAGATCAGAGAACGTGCCGACGGGGTATTGTAGGAACCGTGCCGCGACACCATCAAGCCGCAGTGGAATCGCGATGCCGGCAGGTCGCACGGGCTTGCCGGCCAACTGCCTGGCACCAGCCGCCGACGGAGGCGGGTCGGCCCGCAGGCGGCGTTTTCAGCCCGCGGCCCCGCTTTTCGCTGGTTCGCTCGCTGCCGGTGTGTGCGGTGCTGGCCGTCGGCTGGCTGTTCTCGCCCTACCCCGCCGCCGGGGCAACCGCCGGCAAGTTCACGATCGAGACCGTCGACAAAGCGACGCAACGCCCGGTGGCGGCTCGCATGCACCTGCTGAATCACAAGAAGCGGCCCGTACTGCCGCCGCGGACCGTATCGTGGAAAGACCATTTCGTATTCGACGGGTCGATTACCCTGGAGCTGGCACCCGGCACGTACTCGTTCGTAATCGAGCGGGGGCCCGAGTACCGACTCCGGTTCGGCCATTTCACCATCGAACGGGGCGCGACGGGGCAACAGACGATCGAGCTCGAGCGATTCACCGAGATGAAACGGGAGGGCTGGTGGAGCGGCGACCTGCATATTCACCGCCGGCCGGAGGACATCGAGTTGCTGATGCGCGCCGAGGACCTGCATATTGCCCCGGTGATCACCTGGTGGAACAACCAGGACTTATGGGAGACACAACCCCGGCCCGAAGAGTTGCTGATTGCGACGGACGATCAGCGGTTTTATCAGCTGCTGGCGGGCGAAGACGAGCGCGAAGGGGGAGCCCTGCTGTACTTCAACCTGGACCAGCCGCTCGCCATCCGCGGCCTGACTCGGGAATATCCTTCCGGAGCCCAGTTTCTGGCTGAAGCCCGCCGCTCGCGGGCTGCTCACATCGACATCGAAAAGCCGTTCTGGTGGGATATGCCGATGTGGATTGCCACCGGCCAGGCCGACTCGATTGGCTTGGCGAACAATCATTTGTGGCGAGGCGGAGGTCTGTTTACGGAGGCCTGGGGCAAGCCGCGCGAAAAAGTCCGGTATCCGGATCCACAAGGCAATGGCCGCTGGTCGCAGGACATCTATTACCACCTCTTGAACTGTGGCATCCGTATACCGCCTTCGGCGGGGAGTGCGTCAGGGGTACTGTCCAATCCGGTGGGCTACAACCGCGTGTATGTGCACTGTGGCCAACAGCTGACCTGGGACGCTTGGTGGGCCGGGCTTCGCGCCGGTCAAGTCGTGGTGACCAACGGCCCGTTGCTGCGCCCTCGGGTGAACGGGGAATTGCCGGGGCACGTGTTCAGCGCTCCGGCGGGTGAAACCGTGGCGTTGGACATCGCGCTGCAAGTCTCCTTTCGCGAACCCGTCGACTACCTGGAAATTGTCCAGAACGGCAAGGTGGTTCACGAGGTGCGACTGGCCGACTATGCCAAGCAACAGGGCCGGCTTCCCCCGGTGTTGTTCCAGGAGAGTGGCTGGCTGCTGATCCGTGCCGTGTCCAACAACGATCAGACGTATCAGTTCGGATCGACGGGACCGTACTACGTGGAGATTGGCCAGCAACCGCGCATCAGCCGGACGTCGGCGCAGTTCTTCGCGGATTGGGTGCGAGAGCGCGCGACGCGGATCCAGTTGGCGGATCCGGCCCAGCGCGAGGAAGTGATTCGGTATCATCGCCAGGCCCGCGATTTCTGGCAGGACGTGCTCGACCGGGCCAACACACCGTGAGCAGCTCCGCTTGGGGCCATCGGCAAGTAGCCTGGACCTGCTGGCGGATGCGCCGCTCGCTCAGGCGGCGCGGCGCGGGCGGCGACGGTCGGAAGCGGCGGGAACCGCCGTCGTTCCCTCCGCCGAGCGGACCTCGGCGCGTGCGGCTGGCGTCAGCACGATCGCGGCGCTTTCGTTGCCGATCTCAATGGGCGACGTGACCACTTCCGGGGCGTTGTCCCGTCCAGGCTTCTCGGCGGAGTCCTCGGTTCCCTCCTCGTCCTGACCATAGCCGTAGCCGTAGCCATAGCCATAGCCGTAGCCATAGCTGCCGTAACCGTAGTAGCCCTTGTCCTTCTCGTCGCCGACGCGGTTGGCGACGATGCCGAGCAGGTTGACCTGCATGGCCAGCAGGCTTTCGGCGGCGCGCAGCACAAGCCGCCGATGGTTCTTAGCTGGCTGGACAACCAGCAGGATGCCGTCCACGGCCCGGCCGACGATCACGGCATCGGCGGCAGCCATGACCGGAGGGCAGTCGATCAGCAGCTGGTCGTAGTGCGTCTCGGCCCAGGCCACGAGATCGGACAACCTGGACCCGGACAAGAGTTCGGCAGGATTGGAGGGTTTCGGACCGCAGGGGAGTACGTCGAGATGGGGAATGCCCGATGGCCGGATGCGTTCGCGGCACATTTCGTCGATATCGGCGTCCGACCGCAGCACGTCGGACAGACCGCCGATGCCGCGCATCGTGAACAGCTTCGACAAGCCCGGCTTCCGCAGATCCGCGTCCACGACGAGCACCCGCTTGCCGGCCTGCGCAAATGAGACGGCCAGATTGGACAGCACGGTCGTCTTGCCGTCACTGGGTTCCGAGCTGGTTACCGCCAGCCGGTGCAGATCCTGGCCCGAAAAGGCCAAGGTGGTACGCAGCGTGCGGAAGGCTTCGCTTTCGACCGAGCGCGGCGTGACGTGGACATGCAATGCATCGGGGCCCTCCTGAGCGGCGACCTCCAGGCCGCGCACCATGGCCATGACCGGTACGCCTATCTGATCCCGCATTTCTTCGGGCGAACGGAACCGATCATCCAACAGGTCGAGGGCGTAGGCCGTGCTGCAACCCACGGCCAGCCCACCGATCAGACACAACACGGCCACGATGCGTAATCGCGGAGCGACGGGTCGGTCGGATGCCTCGGGCTCTCCCACGACACGGACCTGTACGTCCATGCGGTTGCTGCGGAGATCGATATTCTTGATCCGCTCCTGCAGGGTGTCCTGAAACGAGCGGAGTCGCTGCAGGTTGTCTTCCGCGATTTGCAGTTCCACCAGGTTGTTGTTCAGCTGCATGGCCGCCTGGGAGGCATCCCGATACGCCGCGTCCAACTGCGACTCCTGCCAACGGGCTTTCGTCAATCGCTCCTCGATCATGCTGATCAACAGCGGTTCGAGCTCTCCCTGCTCGATCCCATTGAGTCGCTGATTGATATTCGACCGGTATTCGCGGAGGAACTTCTCCGAACCGGCGATTTTCTGCTCCAGCTCCTGAATCGAAGGATGCATGGGACCGTAATACTGGCGCTGCATCTCGCGTTTGGCCCTGGCGTCCATCAGCTCCTGTTCGACCTGGCCGACCATCTCCGAAAAAGCCGGATTCAATCCGAATCCGCTCATCAACAACTCTCGCCCGACATTGGGTTCGAGCTGCATCAGATAGTCGCGCAGGTCGCGTCCCGCCTTCGCCGCATCGCGAACCGCCTGGAGTGTCGATTCCAGTTCGATCCGGCTCTGCTGAATCCGCAGCTTCGCCTGATTGATTTCCATCACCCGCTGGACGATCGGGTGAACGAATGTCTCGCGATCCCGAATGACGATGCCAACTTTCCGCTTACTGTCCAGCAGTTTCGCCTGGGCATCCTGGAGCTCTCTCTGGCTCTCGCCAAGCTTGACGTCCAGTAACTGCTGTATCTCGGAAGACACGTCTTTGTAAGTTTTTTCGATGAACTCCGCGTACGCGGTGAGAATCGAGTCGAGTACGAGTTGGGCTGCTTCCGGAGACTTGGAGCGGTAGGAGAGTTCGATGATGTTCGTCCGCCGCGTATTCCGCGCGCTGAAGTTCTCGGCCAGCCGTGTCATCCACTTGTCAGGCGACAGGTCCTCGACGTCCAAGCGAGCCACAGGCGGCAGCGCGGCCATCTTCCGCATGGCGGCTTCGAGCACCACCGGGCTGACAAACAGTTTCTCATAGGTCGGAATCAGCGATTCACCCGTTTCGTCCCCAGCGGTGGAGGCATTCCAGACATCCGAGCCCGTCTGCGAAACGAGCACAGCCGCTTTCGCTTCGTAAATCTTGGTAGCCGTGGCAAAGTACAGTGCGCCGAGCAAGGCGGCTACGACCAGGGCCGCAATCACGTACGATATCCGATGGCGGATCACACGCAGAAACCGCATGACCTGATAAAGGGCATCGGCCTGAGCAGCCACGCCGGAATCGGGAATAGGCTGCAGAGCTGTCTTTCCGAGATCAGCAGTCATGTTGATGGTCGCTTGCGTCGCGGTGATGGCCGGCAGCCATCCGGAAAGTTGACTGAAATCGTTTAAACGGCGTCGCCGTATGGCGGCATGCGTCCGCCGTTTGTCGCGCGTCCGCTCACACCGGTCTCCGCGCCTAAAGGCCGGGAATTCCCGCCGTGAACCCGAACCGGACGAACTCGCGGATGGTCCCGATAACGAACGTGGTAGGCGTCTCCTCGACGCTGACAACATCTCCTGGCGCGAGCAAGATATTCGCGCCCGAGTTTTGCTTGGCCTCTCGCACCGACGCCTCGATTACCACCGGTTCCTCGCGATGGGGAATGCGGCGGATGACCCGCACCTTGTCGGCCAGTTCCAGCGTGCGACCGTTGGCCAGCGCAATCGCATCCAACAACCGGAGTTCGTGGTCGTCAGGCATCTCGAACTGGTCCGGCTTCCGCACAAGCCCCATGACGTGGACGTAGCGCTTCGGCCTCGCCATCACCATGACTGTCGAACCGTCCTCGAGATGCACATCGGCATTCCCCGTGGCGGTCGCCTGTACAAGATCGATCCGAGTCAGCCTCGGTCCCACAGGCCCGGCAGCTCCCCCCTGCGGATAGCTCGCCAGCCCCAGGACGCCTCCCGTGCGAGGATCTTGCTGGGCCATCGCAGGCGGAGACGTGCCAGGATGACGGACCTCGATAATCGTGTCGGCGTCGTCCGTGATGCCCTCTGCCATGGAGATGGCAGCCACCACGTTGCTGTTGCTGACCGGTACCTCATACGTACCCGGCTTCTTGACCGCACCCACCACGGTGATCCGGTTCGAGCGCCGAGCGGCCAGTTGGATCGTGACCGTCGGATTGACAAACTTTCCGCGTTGAATACTTTCCATTCGGACGAGCTGTTCAGCCTGGGGCAACCGGGTGCCCGCAACCAGAACCGGACCAACCAGCGGAACATTGGCCGTGCCATCTTCCGCAACGCGCCCTTTCCACTCCGTCGGTTCTTCCGTCTCCAGCCCCGTCGTGATCGTCACGGCAAGGATGTCGCCCGGATACAGCAGATCGTTGTCGGCCTGATTGCGCGACAGCCGCGATAGATCCACCGACTGCATGCTTCCAAACCGCGGCGCATGCAACTCCGGCGGCAAGGCCGCCGCCCGAAACACGGCCCCGTGCTGACAACCTACCGCGGCCGAACCTGCCAGCAGGGATGCGATCCAGACTGTAGCTCGATAATCCATGCTCGAGTGCGTTATCGCCAATGGACGGAATGAAGAACCGGCGACACAAGGCTGCACTTGTCAGCTGGCGTCATCCTGGGAGTTGTGGATCGCAATCGGAATGGCAATCGCCGCGGCAATAACCAGGCCGATCAGCATCGGTCCGGAAAACAGCAGATCGCCAATCGGTCGCTGGCCACGCAGCACGTCTTCGCCCGATACGATCAGCAACTGGGGCGTCGCGGCGGGAGGTGCGACGGACGATGTCCAGCAGCGGCAAAATACGGAGGTATCAGCGACCGCGACCCGGCACAGACCGCCGGTCATGTTTCCTAAGGCGAAGCGCCCGTGGCCATCTGTGTGGGTCGTGAGCAGCTTGCCGTCTTGTCGCTGCACCACGACCTGCTGGCCAGCGATCGGCTGTCCCTGAGCGTCCAGGAACGTGCCCAGCATGTGCCCGGCGTCATCCAGTTTCACGTCCCGAAATACCGACATCGGCGGTGCGGAAGTTCGGGGTGACGCGGCGCGCGCCGGCGCCGGAACTAACCAGGCGGCGCAGGCGAGCCATGCGAGCCCCAAACGCAACAAGCGCCACGATTTCCGATCCATGATCGTTCCCTTCGCGTCAAGTTGTGTTGGACGGGTCCGGAAAGACGAGTCAACTTCCGGACCATCATCGCGAATTGATGACGAGCGGGGCGGATCGTAGCGGAATCTCGAAAGAGGAAAAAGAGCAATCGGTACAAATGTTGCGCCGCACGAACGGATCGGGGAATTCTCTCTGGCTCGATCGTGCGTGAGTTCCCGTTTCGTTGTCGCCGATCCGGGGACGATCCAGGAAAACATGGATGTTCACGTGTTAAGATGACGGCGGAGGCGAAAGGACAAGGTACGTCATCGCATTCCCCCCTTGCCGTCCGGATGCCGTCGGCACCGCGTCGCACATGGACCAGTAACAACGGCCAAGTCAGCAAAATGAACTCAGGCGGCGGGCGACAAGCCCGCGCCCCGGAACCACGGAGTGATGCTCATGAGCGCCCATGCCGGAACGGCACCGCGACTCAGCCTGCCAATCTGCAATCACCAACCGCAACCGTACGACGGTCCTTCGAATCAGACCGTCCTGGCGTGGAGACAGCAGTATCTGACGCCCGGCCTGATCACGTATAACCGCGAACCGCTGATGCTGGTCGAAGGCCATCTGCAGTA
>JBFWYF010000311.1:0-7893 GCA_050186685.1 Pirellulaceae bacterium | reverse complement strand
GCGGTATTTGCGAGAAGCCTCGCGTGAAGTGTGCCGATTGTCCGCACCAGCGCTATCTGCCGTTGACCGATGAAGTGGTTCGTTGGCACCTCTCGGGCCAGGATGATCATGGCCAGGAGTTCGTCGCAGGGCTATATCCACTGCTGCTGGACGAATCGTGTCAGCTGCTGGCCATCGATCTGGACGGCGACGGATGGGCCGATGATGCGCGGGCCGTGCTCGACGTGTGTCATCGGATGGGCCTGGCTGCAGCTTTGGAACGGTCTCGTTCGGGCCGGGGCGGACATATCTGGTGGTTCTTCGCTGCCCCCGTATCCGCTGCTTTGGCGCGAAAGCTCGGCTCCTGCATTCTGACGGAGACGATGGAGCAGCGTCCTGAGTTGGGCTTCGGATCGTACGATCGGTTCTTTCCCGGTCAGGACACCTTGCCCCGGGGCGGACTGGGAAACCTGATCGCGCTGCCTCTTCAGAAAGGACCTCGCCGGTTCGGCCATAGTGTTTTTGTGGATGACCAGCTCGTGCCGTTTCCGGACCAGTGGGCGTATCTGAGCGCCATCCCGCGGATCGATCGTCGCGTGGTCGAGCGGTTGGTGTACGCCGCCGGGCGGCAGGGCCGGATCCTGGGGGTTCGGATGGCGCGCGACGAAGATGCCGATCGCGAGTTTTCCGCTGGAGAATCGAGGGCGCCATCACCTTCGCGCCGCGTCGGCGGCCGTTCGCTGGACGGACTCGTTCCGCGGTCGATCGACCTTACGCTTGCCGATCAAGTCTATGTTCCGAAGGCACGACTGCCGCCCGAGCTGCGAAACCGGTTGCTGCGTTTGGCCGCCTTTCAGAACGCGGAGTTCTATCAGGCTCAGGCCATGCGGGTCTCGACGTACGGTAAACCGCGGATCATTTCGTGTGCCGAGGAAGATGAACGGCACATCGTTCTGCCGCGCGGGTGTCTGGACGAAGTCCAGACGCTGCTGGCCGAGCTGAGTGTGGGTGTCCGGGTCCGTGACGAACGGTTTGCCGGAACGCCGATCGGGGTGGAGTTTCAGGCCGAGTTGCGACCCGCACAGCAAACCGCTGCTGACCGGTTGCTGGCTCACGACACGGGTGTGCTATCTGCCGCGACGGCCTTTGGCAAGACGATCGTGGCGGCTTGGCTGATTGCACAGCGACGCGTCAACACGCTGGTACTTGTTCACCGGCGGCAACTGGTCGAACAGTGGATTGAGCGGTTATCGCTGTATTTGGGCCTGTCGCGGAAAGAGATTGGCCAGATCGGCGGGGGCCGGTCGTGTGCGACGGGCAAGCTGGACGTGGCATTGATCCAGAGCCTGGTGCGCCGAGGGAGTGACCTGGACCGGGTTCAAGGTTACGGGCAGGTGCTGGTCGACGAGTGTCATCACGTGGCCGCGCGGAGCTTCGACCGGGTGGTGCGGCGTGCCCGTGCGAAGTATGTCGCGGGGTTTTCCGCCACGGTGACTCGTCAGGATGGCCATCATCCGGTCATCTTCATGCAGTGTGGTCCCGTGCGGTACCGTTTGGACGAGAAGGCTGCCGCGGCGGAACATCCGTTTGCTCACACGGTGCATGTGCGTCCGACGGCTTTCCAGCCGCGCGGTGGGGTGGAATCGGATCGGCGGCTGCAGGTGAACACCCTCTTGCGGGAACTGGCGGCGGACGACGACCGGAATCGGCTGATTTGTGACGACGTGCTCGAGGCGGTGCGGGAAGGCCGTTCGCCGCTCGTGTTGACGGAGCGGAAGGACCACCTGGAGGCCCTCGCGCGGCGGCTTGATGGGAAGGTGAAGCACGTGATCTTGTTGCATGGCGGCCGGGGGATTCGCGAGGCGCGGCGGATAACGAGCCGGCTTGCCGAGGTGGGGGCGGCGAGGGAACGAGTGCTGTTGGCCACGGGGCGCTACATTGGCGAGGGGTTTGATGACTCGCGGCTGGATACCTTGTTCCTGGCCTTGCCAGTTTCCTGGCGTGGGACGATCGCGCAGTACGTAGGTCGGTTGCATCGGCTGCACGGCGCGAAACGGGAAGTGCGCGTCTTCGACTATGCGGACTTGAACGTCCCGTTGCTGGCTCGCATGTTCGACCGGCGGTGCGTCGGATACGAGGCGGTGGGCTATAGGGTGTGGGTGCCGGGGAGTGCTGTGCCGGGTTGGCCGGTGGAGGTGGCACTGCCGGTCGATCCACGTTGGAAGCTGGCTTATGCGACGAGTGTCCAGCGACTCGTGCGCGATGGCATCGATGCCCCGCTGGCGCGGTTATTCGTCGGGGTCGCGGGCCCCATCGAGTCCGGCGCCACGGGTGCGGAGCGTGCTCGGAGTGCCACGGAGGCGTTCTTGTTTCGCAGGCTGGAGTCGTTGCCGGAGACAGCGGGGCGGTTCGAGCTGAATGCCTCGTTGGCCATTCCGTTTGACGGGTGGGGGAACATGGAGGTCGACTTGCTTTGTGCCTCGGCGCGTGTGGTGGTGGAGCTGGATGGCAGCCAGCATTTGAGTAGCTGCGAAGCGTATCGGCGGGACCGTCGCAAGGACATGCTCTTGCAGGAGCAGGGGTATTTTGTGATGCGATTTTTGACGGAGGACGTCGGGACGCAACTCGACAGCGTGCTCGACGCCATTCTCCGAGCGGTAGCCCGCCGCGCGTGGGCCCAGTTTCCCGCCTCTCCCGCCCCCTCTCCGCCACCACGTGTTGCGCCGATCAGCCGGCCGGGGGGCGCGACGTTGCCGCAACACGTGGTGGGGGAGAGGGTGGGGTGAGGGGGCGAACGGGCTACCAGCTGCCTACGTGCAAGACCCAATGACACGAGACTCCGAGCAGCTTTTCTCCGCTCGGAAATAACGCCAACGTGAGGCCCGCACGTGCGCATAACGGACCGCAGACCGAGCCTAGCCACAGCGATCCGAATTCGCTAGAATCCGCCAAGATTCGTCCCCCGCGCCGCCCTAAGTGGCCGGCGAGGAGCAGCAGCGAGTCCGATACGCCGGGTCCCCATAGCTCAACTGGATAGAGCGTCGGCCTCCGGAGCCGAAGGTTAGAGGTTCGAATCCTCTTGGGGATACTGAACTTACGACAATCAAAAAACCGCCCGGTACAGAATCGGGTACACAATTCTCCGCTTCTCGCGAATAATCACGCTGGCCACGAGCACTGCCATGCTCGGGCCTCAGCAGTCCTTCGGCTTGCACGGTGTTTTCCGTTCCCCTTGCCGAAGGATTTTTTCATGGCTCGCCAGCCAAAGCCCTGGTACCGCGCCGATCGCGATGCGTGGTTCGTCACCGTCAACGGCACCCGCCACAATCTCGGTTCCAACAAGAAGCATGCCTTTGACCGCTTCTACGAGTTGATGCGGCAGCCCCAGGCGGCCAAGGTTGCCTCTCAGTCGTTTGCTGCCATTGCCGACGTCTTCCTCGACTGGGTCGAAAAGCATCGATCGCCCGATACCTACGTCTGGTACCAGTACCGGATTGAACGCTTCTGCCAGCGCTACCCCGACCTGGTCGCATCGGAGATCCGCCCGTTTCACGTCCAGCAGTGGGTCGACTCGTACCCCGACTTCGCCAAGACCTCTCGGCGAAACTACGTCCGCACCGTGAAGCGGTGCATGCGTTGGGCGAAGCAGCAGGGCTACATCGCCGAAAACCCAATCGCCGACATGGAACTGCCAGGCGGCGAGAACCGCGAGGTGTTCGTCACCTCGGATGAATTCGACCAGCTGTGCGGCTACATCCGGGACGAAACCTTCCTGCAGCTGTGCCGCGTCACCTTCGAGACCGGCTGCCGACCGCAAGAAATCCTCCGGGTCGAAGCCCGGCATTTCGACGCCAAGAATGCCCGCTGGATACTTCCGCCGAGCGAAGCCAAGGGCAAGGCCAAGCCTCGCATCGTCTACCTGACGCCTTACGCCCTAGACGTAACTCACCTGCTCATCGAGCGGTTTTCGTCCGGCAAGCTCTTTCGCAACGTCCACGACAAGCCGTGGACGACCGACGCCGTTAACTGCGCCTTTATCCGATTGCAGATCCGCATGGGCAAAGATGCGATTGCCGCAAAGGGGCTCGACGTGCGCCAATTGCTGGCCGACGAGTTGGCAGCGTCTCCCGGCGGCCCGAAAACAGTGAAGGAACTGTCGGATCGCGAGCGTGCCAAGCGGCGAAACGTCATTTGCACCCGCTTTGCCCCCAAGTACTCCCTCTACGCCCTCCGACATTCCTGGGCGACGCGGGCGCTCCAATCGGGCCTGGATGCCCTCACGGTGGCGATTTTGATGGGGCACAATGATCCCTCAACCTTGTCCCGAGTGTACCAACATCTTGCCCACAACCCCGAGCATTTGAGGGTACAGGCCCAACGAGCGGTGTCCGGCTGAACCCTCTGCGCGGAATTTCGGCGATTCCGTACGGCCCCGCGCGCGGACCTCGAACTGCTTCGTGCACATTGGTTTCGCCAACGGGGCCGGCGATCGACGGTTACGGTGCTTTGCTACATGGATCTGACCGGCAATGTACCTTGACGCCTGTACACCTTGCCGATACGATTCGTGGAGTACAGCTATCGCGGCCGGTCGCATAGGAGGCGCAAGTCCTTAGATGGAATGGGCATCAGGCGAACTCGTTAGCCTACTTTACTATCTGCTTCCCGGGTTCTTTACTGCCTGGGTCTTCCACGGTCTCACCGCACACAGGCGGGCAGAACCCTTTGAGCGCGTGGTTCAGGCGCTCATCTTTACAGCAATAATCACCGTACCCGTCTTCTTTATTCAGTGGGGATTACTCTTCCTCGGCCGCCATTTTTTTGCCCTTGGGAATTGGTCCAAGGAAGGTGGCTTCGTTGCATCAATGTTCGTCGCGTTTTTCCTCGGTCATCTAATTGCGATTTGTGCGAACAACAACGCCTACCATCAATTGCTTTACCAGGTGCCTCGAAAGTTCTTCGCGGGTCGACGTTTCCTGGGAGTATGCTCAATCACGAAGAGAACTTCGTTTCCTTCAGAGTGGTTCAGCGCATTGAACGGCGAACCTCGATTTGTCGTGCTGCATCTAGTGGATGGACGTCGCATCTTCGGATGGCCCTACGAATGGCCCGATCATGCTGACGCAGGACATTTCGTACTGATGGAGGCAGAGTGGGTCCTCAACGAAAACGAGCGGGCTCCACTGTACAACGTCGAGCGAATGATCATTCCAGTGAGCGAGGTCAAGTTTGTGGACATTCTCAAATTCAATGAGGAAATTCAGGCGAGTGCAGATGATGAGAAGATCGCTGAAGAAAAGTTAATTCAATACAATCGAAAACTTGACGACGACACCAGATTGCCGGAAGAAAGCCTCAGATTGGGAGCATCAACTAATGGGAAGTAAATTGCCTCAGCCGCCGCCGGGATCTGGGGATTCATGTCGTAAGGGCTATCAAGGCCGCCCCGCAGGGGAGAACACACGAGCGCAATCGGGCCAACCACCCAAAACCACTGCGAAACCATCCGCGCCACCACCAAAACCTCCAAGGAAGTGAAATGAAAAAGCAAGACCAGCCAGAACGCTACTCGCGAAATGGGGCACCACCCGTGCACCTTCAAGAATCCGTCAACGGGCTTCCTCCGTCGCGAGCAGTTTCCGAGGTAGTTTCGATGCAGTCGAGTCAATCCGGGAACAAAACTGCCAAGCCCTCAGCGCCTCCGCCCAAACCCACCCAAGACAATCAGAAGTGAAGCTCATAGCTATGACTCAGAATCAAAGCGACTGTTCTCCATCAGACAAAACGCTGCCAGCTTCGATTCGCGGCGTTGCGCCGACGGGGCCAACGGATGGGGCCGTACAGGCTGGTCACTCTGGTGCGCCGCCAAATACAGTCAGCGAAGCAAAGCCTTCGGCACCGCCCCCGAAGAAGTGATCGGCGTCATCGCGAATTCTCGTTGGTATAGGCTTTCACGGCGAGTTCGCCAATTGTGCCCCTTGGCACATTTCGCAATGCACGTTGTGCTCAGGCTTGCCTGGGCGACTCGCCAATTCCTTTCCCTGTCCCCATAACGAAAAAAGGCCCCGGTCGCGCTGCCACGCTTCCGGGGTCAAATGCAAACCATTTCGGCTTGCACGGTCTTTACTTCAATTTCAAGTGCTTGAGACGAACTCTGGCCGGTTTAGCCGCCGCTTCCGTGGCGGCGACCGCTCCGGTCATCGCGGCGAGAAACCGCTCGACGTCGCTTACGCGCACCCGGAGACCACCGCCACGGGCTCCGACCCGGATCGGCGGGATCTTGCCCTGCTTGAGCAGCGCATAGGCGGTTGCCAGCGAGACGCGCAGCCTTTCGGCCAGTTCGCGGACCGTCAGTAGCGTCGAACTGTCAAGCATCTCTCGTCTCCTTCGGAAGCAGGCCATGGTCTCGGTACCGCTGCAGTTCCTCCGACGCAATTTCCCAGTCGAGCTTGCCGCCCCGCCCGAAGCTCCGCTTCCGTGCCGCAAGTCGCCCGGTGCGACACCAGCCACGCACTGTCGCCGGTTTCCGTCCGATGATCCGGGCAACCTCCGCCGGCGAGTACCAGGACTGAACGGCCGGACCAACCAGCTGGTCAATCCGCGCCAGCACCTCGCGCTGCAGTTCAAGCAGCCGGTGCAGGACAGCGGGGATTCCTTCAGAAAGTACCGATTCCATGGTCCGTTCTCCGTTTATGGTTCCCATTCAGGTTCCATGTCCCGTTCACGGTCGTTCTGCTTGCCATGAACCGTCGTGCCTTTGCCCTGCAAGCTGCCCCTTTGCTGCGTCACCTCATAGGAGGTGGGGTTGCTGGGCATCCCAGGTTCTTCCACGACTTTCACGCTGTCGGGAAACGCAGGCAGGATTTGGGAAATCTCCTTATGGCCCTGCCGTGCCCATGCGGCGAGGCTGCCCTCGCCAGTTTTTCGCGGGGCGGCATTTCTGTCCTGTTCGTTCGCTCGTTGCTTACTCATTCAATTCCTCCTTACCTCTTGAAGTAACGGTCATACGATTCCATCAAACGTTCCTGTTGAATCTCCGCATCGCGGACCTGCCGCGCCCGCTTGTAGTCGCGCTGATTCAGATAGATCCAGTCGAGCAGGCAGGCCAGCGCGCCAATGATCACGAAGGCCCCCAGACTCGGGCTGTACTCAACCATTCCCAGCCCAAACAGTCCAACCATGGCCGGCTCGACGGATGCCTTCGCCGTGTGCTCGCTGATCGGCAGTATGTCGCAGATCCACGGCCACCCCATGTAGCGCGAGTGGATCGCTTGGCCAAACAGGTACTTGGGCGACCGAACCCGGTGCCACGCGGCGAGTGCAAGAAAAGCGATGCACATGAACGAAAGCGGCGCCGCGTCCTGCGGAGCGACGGTGACCACGGACCAGGCGCTCAGTACCAGCAGGCCACTCAGTCCCCAGAAGTTGAAGAACTCCACACCAAACCCTCGCCGCGTGAAGGCATAGATCATTGCCGCCCATGCATGGACGACATAGCGCACCCAGAAGCACATCACGAAAATCGATTCATCCTTCGGGGGCGGATCGGGCCTCGTCGACGCAAGATCTTGTCGGCTGAACAACATGGTTAGAACCCTTGTTTGAAGGTGACAGACAGGTAAGTTTCGTCGGACCCGTGCCAGCGCCGGCCGCCACCAAACAGGATGGCGTCCGTTTCCATGTGCGGAGGACCGCCCTTGCGAAGAGCAGAGCTGAAAACATGCGGCATGACGGGATATTCGAACGCTTCGCTCAGCGACGTCGAAAACCCCGGTTCCTCCTTCCACAGCTGAAACATCTGGTAGGGTGGATGATTGACCGAACACGAGCGCAGGTTCATCCGCCGCCGGCCGATCAGATCGGCGGCCCACTGGTTGGTTAGTGGGCAAGCGTTCGCGTGGAACAGCTTGTAGT